>NZ_JAIUKB010000037.1:0-304 GCF_020176785.1 Saccharopolyspora sp. 6V
CCCCCACCGCGACGCGCGAAGCGCGAGCCCCACTCACTGCAAAGCGCGAAGCGCAAGCCCCCAAGAACCCCACAAAACACAAACCCCACCCACCACACCAACCACGACCAACCGCACCAACCGCACCAACCGCACCAACCGCACCAACCGCACCAACCCACCCGACCCCACCACCGCACCGTGGGGGCCTACGGGGGGGCGGCCCCCCGACAAAAACAGGCCAAACCGCAACAGGCCCCCCCCCCCCCCCCCCGGGGGGGGGCCCCCCCCCCCCGGGACCGGGGCCCGCGTGGGCCCAGGCCCC
>NZ_JAIUKB010000038.1:0-107167 GCF_020176785.1 Saccharopolyspora sp. 6V
AACCGCCCCATCCCACCACCGCACCGTGGGGGCCTACGGGGACTCGGCCCCCGTACAAAACGAGGACAAACGGAAAGAGGCCCCCTCTCGCCAGAGAGGGGGCCTCGAACACACCACGAGTAGCGGGGACAGGATTCGAACCTGCGACCTCTGGGTTATGAGCCCAGCGAGCTACCGAGCTGCTCCACCCCGCGCCAAGCACGACCATCAACCTCAGCCCGTGCCGTATTTCCTTGTGAAGAGAACTCTACTGGAGGGTCCAGGACCGGCCGCAGGCGGGGCCCCTCAAGGACGTTTCCGCTGGTGGGCGGCGCGGGCCGGCCGGATCGGGCCGGCCCGCGGTCGATCAGCCGCCGTTGCCCTGGAGTTGTTCGAAGCGTCCGACGGCGCCTTCGAGCCGCTGGAGCGCCCCGCCGAGGTTGCCGAGGTCGCCGGACTGCTGCGCGGTCCGCACTTGTTCGAGCGCGCTCTGGATGTCGTTGACGGCGCTGCGGAGTTCAGGCGTCGGCTGCTGCCCCGGGGCTTGGGGCTGCCCGCCGGGCTTCTGGTTCGGCGGTTGCTGGGCCTGGCCGTCGCCGGTGGCGTCGCCCGCGCCCGCGCCGAAGACCTGTTCGAGGGCCTTGGGGAGGGTCTCGGCGAAGCCGACGTTGCCGCCGAAGGAGACGAGCACGCGGGCGAGCTGCGGGTAGGAGTCCTGCTCGTTGCGCTGGATGTAGATCGGTTCGACGTAGAGCAGTCCGCCCTTCACGGGCAGGGTCAGCAGGTTGCCGAAGATCGCGTTGACGTTGGGGTTGTTGAACAGGGTCCGGTTCTCGGTGACCTCGGGGGTGGACTCCATCTGGTTCTGCACCTGGTTGGGCCCGGGGGTCTGGGTGTTGGTGGGCAGGCGCAGGACGGTCAGCTTGCCGTAGTCGCGGGGGTCGGAGGACGCGGAGACCCAGGCGGCGAGGTTCTGCCGCCGCAGCGCGGTGAGGGCGCTGGTGAGCTGGAACGTGGGCTGCTGCTGTCCTTCGACCTGGGCGAGCACGTAGTACGGCGGCTGCTGGTTGCCTTCGTCGGCGGCGCCGCCTTGGCCTCCGCTGGTGGGGTCCGGGGGCACTTCCCAGAAGGTCTGCGTGGAGTAGAAGTCGGACGGGTTGTCGACGTGGTACTCGGTGAGCAGGGAGCGCTGCACCTTGAACAGGTCTTCGGGGTAGCGGAAGTGGTCGCGCAGCTGCGGGCTGATCTCGGAGCTGGGCTTGACGACGCCGGGGAACACGCCTTCCCACGCCTTGAGGACGGGGTCGGGCTTGGTGTCGTCGGTTTCGTAGAGCTCGACGTTGCCGTCGTAGGCGTCGACGGTGGCCTTCACCGAGTTCCGGATGTAGTTGATCTGCTGGTTGGGCTGCCGCTGGACGCCGGGGAGGGTGTCGTTGGTGGCTTCGCCGAGTTCGGTGAGCTCGGAGTACGGGTAGTTGTTGAGCGTGGTGTAGCCGTCGACGATCCACTTGATGCGGCCGTCGACGACGGCGGGGTACGGGTCGCCGTCGACCTTGAGCCAGGGCGCGACCTTCTGCACGCGGTCGCGCGGGTTCCGCTCGTAGATGATCTTCGAATTCTCGCCGATGGCCTGGTTGAACAGGATGTTGCGCTCGGTGTAGTGCGCGGCGAACACGAGCCGGTTGAACCAGTTGCCGAGGGGCACGCCGCCCTGGCCGGTGTAGGTGTAGGCGCTGCTGTCGGTGTCGTACTCGCGGGGCGCCTCACCCGGGTCGCCGCCGACGATCGCGTAGGTGGAGGCGAGCTCGCCGAAGTAGGACCGCGGCTGGTCGACGGGGATCTCGCCGCGGCCGTCGTTGGCGACGTCGCTGACGGAGAACACCGGGTAGCCGCCCTGGGTGCGGCCTTCTTCGAGCGTCGAGTCGACGCGGTCCGCGGGCGCGCTGACGAACCCGTTGCCGTGGGTGTAGACCATGTGCTGGTTGATCCACGACTGCTGGTTCGCGGCCAGACCGGCGGTGTTGATCTCGCGGAGGGCGACGAGGTAGTCCTGCAGCTCGCCCTTGGCGTCCCGGTACCGGTCGACGTCGAGCTTGTCGGGGAAGCCGTAGAAGTTGTACTGCTGGGTGAGCTGGGTGAACGTGTCGGACAGGACGCTGGGGTCGAGCAGCCGGATGTTCGGGATGGTGCCCGCGTCGTCGGCGACCTGTTCGGGCCGGAGGTTGGTGACGCCCGGGTAGTCGTGCACCTCGACCTTGTCCTCGCCGATGTCGAAGGCCTGCCTGGTGGCGGCGATGTTGCGGCGGATGGATTCGGCTTCGCGCTGGTTGGCGTTGGGGCGCACGGAGAACTGCTCCAGCAGCGCCGGTCCGACCGCGCCGACGAGCACGCTGGAGAGCACCAGCAGCACGGTGGCGAGCGCGGGGATCCGCAGGTCGCGCAGGAACACGGCGGCGAAGAACGCGAGGGCGCAGAACACCGCGATGCACAGCAGGATCAGCTTCGCAGGCATGACCGCGTTCAGGTCGGTGTAGGTGGCACCGGTGAACAGCGAGTTCCGCTGGGACAGCAGCAGGTCGTACCGGTCGAAGAAGTAGTCGACCGCCTTGAGCAGCACGAACAGCCCGGCGAGCACGGCCAGCTGCACGCGGGTGGGCGCGGACAGCTGCCCGGCGCGACCGGCGAGCCGCACGCCGCCGAAGATGTAGTGCGTGACGAGCGCGCCGATGAAGGCGACGGTGATCGCGACGAACGCCCAGGACAGCAGCCAGCGGTAGAACGGCAGCTGGAAGGTGTAGAAGCTGATGTCGTGGCCGAACTCCGGGTCGGTCTGCCCGAACGGCACGCTGTGCAGGAACAGCTGGAGGGTCTGCCAGTCGGCCTGCGCGGCGAGGCCGCCGAGCACGGCGACCGCGGCGGGGATGCCGAGCGCGAACGCGGCGGGCCGGGCGCTGATCAGGGTGCGGTACCGGGCGAGCGGGTCGTCGGGTCCGCTGATCGGCACGAACACCGGCCGGGTGCGGTAGGCGATCCACAGGTTCAGCAGCAGCACGGCGCCGAGGAACAGCGCGGCTCCGACGCCGAGGCCGATCCGGGTGAGCAGCTGGGTGGTGAAGACCCCCCGGTAGCCGACTTCCCCGTACCAGAGCCAGTCGACGTAGGCGCCGACCAAGCTGGACCAGATGATCAGGCCGGCGAGCACGACCACGCCGATGATCAGCAGGATCCGGCTCCGCCGGGACAGTTTCGGCATTACAGGCCGCATGGCCACAGCGCACACTCCAGGCGACGATCGACGGGCCGGGGACGACTCCCCTCGCGATGTTCAACTCTACGATGCCGCCGAGGGTTCCCCCGATCGCACTCGAATTCCGGCGAATCCGACATCGCTTCTCCTGGTCATGGCGGGTCCGCCCGGTCGTGGCGGGTCCGGGCGGCGGGGTGCGCCGGTCGGGCGCGGGACGGCCGGGTGCGGGGTGCGACGATGTGCGGCATGTCAGCCGCTCATGGTGAGGACCTCGCCGCCGCCCTTCCCGGCGCGGCCCGCGAGGTCGAGGAGTTCGTGGCCGCAGCGGGCTGGGACCAGCCCACCCAGATCTTCGCGCTGGTGCCGACCGGGCAGTTGCTGGCCGCCCAGCCGTCGCTGGCCGCCGAGCTGGACGCCGAGTCGGCGCTGACCCCGATCGCGCAGGAGTCGCTGCCCGCGGAGGACCTGGCGGAGGCGCTGGCCCGCATCGAGTGGCCCGACCAGGTCGTCGGGTGCGCGCTGGTGCAGGAGATCGTGGTGCTGCCGCCGGAGGCGGAGGCCGGGCTGCCCACCGACGACGACGAGGAGGCCCGCCGCGCGGCGGCGGAGCACCCGGACCGGCAGGAGGCGCGGCTGGTGGCCGCGGTGCTGCGGGTCGGGAACGAGACCTGCGTGCTGCGGCTGCGGGAGAGCGGCGGCGACGGCGAGCTGGTGCAGGACCCGTCGCTGGCGCCGAACCTGCTGCGCGCGCTGCACGAGACCTTCGCGACGGCTTAGCCGGCCCGCGGCGGCGGACCGGCGGCCCGACCGGATCAGCAGCTGGGCGGGGCGCCGCCGTCGCGCAGGGTGTCGAGCGCCTGCGTCGCCTCGTCGAGGGTGCCGACGCGCACCAGCTGCAGCCCGTCCGGCGCCTGCGACTTCGCTTCAGAGCAGTTCCCGGCGGGCACCAGGAACGTGGTGGCCCCGGCCTCCCGCGCCATGGTCATCTTGAACGGGATGCCGCCGATCGGGCCGACGTTGCCGACCGCGTCGATCTCCCCGGTGCCCGCGACGAACTTGCCGCCGTTGAGCTCGCCGGGCGTCAGCTTGTCCACGATCGCCAGCGAGAACATCAGCCCGGCCGAGGGTCCGCCGACGTCGGCGAGGCTGATCTTGATGTCGAACGGCACGTCCGGGCGCCCCACCGCGCCCACGCCGAGGAAGCCCTGCGGACGGCCGTCGGAGCTCGTGCCCAGCACGACCGGCACCGTGCGCTCCGGTTCGTCGCCGTGGCGGAACGTCAGCCGGACCTGCTCGCCGGGCTTGCCGGCGGCGACCGCGGCCTGCAGCGCGGGCGGATCGGTGATCGGCTTGCCGTCGACCGCGATCAGCTGGTCGCCGGGTTCGAGCACCGCGTCGGCGGGGCTGCCGGTGACGACCGTGCCCGCCAGCACCTTCGTCGGGTAGCCCAGGTGGTGCAGCGCCGCGGTCTCCGCGTCGGTCTGCGAGTCGTTGAACGCCTGGGTGTTCTCCTGCTCGATCTCCTGCTCGGTCTTCTCCGGCGGGTAGTACACCTCGCGCGGCGCGAGCGCGTACCGGCCGCTGACCCACAGCCCGAGCGCCCCCAGCATCGACAGGTGGTCGGTCACCGACACCGTGGTCATGTTCAGGTGCCCGGCGGTCGGGTAGGTCCGCTGGCCGTCGATCCGGATGACCGGCGTGCCCGCCTCTTCGCCCAGCGTGTTGTAGGTCGGTCCCGGACCGAGCGCCACGAACGGCACCGGGGCGAACGCCCCGAGCAGCCCGAAAGCGGCCACCAGGATGACGCTGGTCAATAACGTCCAGGTTCGACGGCTCACGAGGCGACAGGGTACGTGGCCGCCTCCGGCGCGATCTCCGGGCGGGTGATCGCGGAACCGAGCCGCACGCTGCGACATCGGCCCCCGCGGGTCGCCGAGCGACTTATCCGGTTCGACGCGATCCGCGTACGGTGGAGGCATGAATGACATGCCGTTCGGGTTCAGCCCGCAGGATCCCGACGACGACCGCGACAAGGGGGAGTCGTCGGAAGGGCGCTCCGGTGGCGCCGGTGACTCCGGTCAGAACCCCGGTCCGGGGTTCGGCTTCGGCGGCGGCGCGCTGCCGGGTGGCGGCATGGGCGGCATGCCCGGCGGGATGAACTTCGACATGGGGCAGCTGGGACAGATGTTCTCCCAGCTGGGGCAGGTGCTGAGCCATTCGGGCAGCGGCGGTTCCGGGCCGGTCAACTACGACCTCGCCAAGCAGCTCGCGGTGCAGCAGCTGCACTCGAACGAGCGCACCGAGCGGCCCAGCCAGCAGGAGGTGAAGGGCGCGCAGGACGCGGTCCACCTCGCGGAGCTGTGGCTCGACCCGACGACGGCGCTGCCCGCGGGCGCGCGCACCACGAAGGTCTGGTCGTCGGTGGACTGGGTGGAGCAGACCCTGCCGACCTGGCAGCGGTTGTGCGACCCGGTGGCGCAGCGGATGTCCACCGCCTGGATGGAGGCGCTGCCCGCGGAGGCCAAGCAGGCCGCCGGGCCGCTGCTGTCCATGCTCGGCCAGATGGGCGGGCTGGGCTTCGGCTCGCAGCTCGGCAAGAGCCTCGCGCAGCTCGGCGCCGAAGTGCTGACCTCCTCCGACGTGGGCCTGCCGCTGGCGCCGGAGGGCACCGCGGCGTTGCTGCCCGCGAACGTGGCCCGGTTCGCCGAGGGCGTGGACCGGCCGCTGGACGAGGTGACCCTGTTCCTCGCGGCGCGGGAGGCGGCGCACCACCGCCTGTTCAGCCACGTGCCGTGGCTGCGGCAGCGGCTGCTGGCGACCGTGGAGGAGTTCGCACGCGGCATCCAGGTCGACACCTCCTCGCTGGAAGACCTGGCGAGCAAGATCGACCCGACGGACCCGAGTTCGATGCAGGAGCTGATGGGCTCCAACCTGCTCGAACCGAAGACCACGCCGGAGCAGGCAGCCGCGCTGACCAGGCTGGAGACGCTGCTCGCCCTGGTCGAGGGCTGGGTCGACGTGGTGGTCTCGGACGCGCTCGGCGAACGGCTGCCGGGGGCGGACGCGCTGAGCGAGACCATCCGCAGGCGCCGCGCCGGCGGTGGCCCCGCCGAGCAGACGTTCGCGACGCTGATCGGCCTGGAGCTGCGGCCGCGCCGGCTGCGGGACGCCGCGAACCTGTGGCGGCTGATGACCGAGCGGCACGGCCTGGACAGCCGGGACCGGGTGTGGGACCACCCGGACCTGCTGCCGGACGCCGCCGACCTGGACGAGCCGCTGGACTTCGCGGACCGCTGGGGCGGTTCCTCGGACCTGGACGACCCGATCGCGGCGATCAAGCGCGCCGAGGAGGCGGAGCAAGCCGCGGCTTCCGGCGAGCAGGGCTCTGCTTCCGGCGAGCAGGGCTCTGCTTCCGGCGAGCAGGGCACGACCTCCGGCGAGCAGGGCTCCGCATCCGGCGAGCAGGACTCGAAGAGGTCCGACGACGAGGACGAGTCCGGCCCCGACTCGAAGTGATCCGACGCGACGGCGCCCCGGAGGTGTGCTCCTCCGGGGCGCCGTTCGCGTTTCAGGGGCCGCGCTCAGCCCTCCGGGTCACCGTCCATGGTGAGGCCGAGGTTGGCGGCCGCGGAGATGCCTTCGAGGTAGCCGACGGCCCGTTCGGTCTTCGGGTACCGGTTGACCCACTTCCAGAAGTCGTCGCCGTGCCCGGGGACCAGCAGGTGCGCGAGCTCGTGCACCAGCACGTAGTCCAGCACCCAGCTCGGCACGTCCCGCAACCGCTCGCTGATCCGGATGTGCTTGGTGCTGGGGGTGCAGGAGGCCCAGCGGGTGCGCATCGGCGGCACCCAGCGGATCGAGCGGGGTTCGGCGCGGCCGTCGAGGTACTGCTCGGACAGTTCCCGGCTGCGTTCGGCGAGGGCCGCGTCGGAGTCGCGCGCCGGGGAGCGGCGGCGCGTCTCGCTGCGCTGCAGGCGGCTGAGCATCTCCGCCACCCACTTCTTCTCCTCGGCCCTGCTCATCCGGGCCGGAAGCAGCACGACGACCTTGTCGCCGTCCCGGTACGCGCTGACCGTCTGTCGCCGCCGTTTGCTGCGACGCACCTCGACCTGCGGTTCTGCCACGAGATCTGACCTTAGCGAGTGGCACCGACGTCCGGACATCGCAGTGCGGTTTTCCACATGCCTACTGCGCGTGATCACCTAACGAATTACTCCATTCCCCCTAACATGCGATCAGCTCAATGCAGTGATATCGATACGGCCACCTGTACGGTTCCTCCAGCGCGGTCCGGCCGGGCACGCGCCGTAGCGATCACAACACCAAGGAGGACGCCGTGGCCGACACCTACAACGGCTACTGCGTGAAATGCCGGGAGAAGCGCGACTTCAACGGCGAGATCACGGAGACCAACGGCCGACGGATGGCCAAGGGCACCTGCCCCGTGTGCGGGACCCGCATGACCCGGATCCTCGGCAAGGCCTGAGGACCGGTGGTGGAACCCGTGCGGCCCGGCTCGACCGGAGGCCCGCCGCACGTGGAACCGCGTCCCGCCCGCGTCGTGACCGGCGCGTTCCGGGACGGGCCACGACCCACGCGGGGTTCGGGCACCCCACAACCGGTCGGTGAACCACTACGATGTGCTCCGGCCCCGGAATCCGATCCCCTTTCGGAGCCGGGGCGGTTCTCCTGCGCGCGGCAAAGGAGCCCTCGTGACCGACATTCCCCGCCGGGCGGCGCACCGCACCGCCAAACTGGCCAGCCTTCCGCTGGGCGTCGCGGGGCGGATGGCCGCCGGGTGGGGCAAGCGCCTCAGCGGCCAGTCCGCCGACGAGATCAACGCGGAACTCTCGGCGCGCACGGCCGAGCAGCTGTTCGCGGTGCTGGGACAGCTCAAGGGCGGCGCGATGAAGTTCGGCCAAGCGCTGAGCGTGTTCGAGGCCGCGGTGCCCGACGAGATGGCCGAGCCCTACCGCGAGGCGCTGACGAAGCTGCAGTCCGCCGCTCCCCCGATGTCCGGGACCAGCGTGCGGCGGGTGCTGGAGCAACAACTGGGGCGGACCTGGCGGGACCGCTTCGCTGAATTCGACGACGTCCCGGCCGCCGCGGCCAGCATCGGGCAGGTCCACCGCGCGGTGTGGCACGACGGCCGGGACGTCGCCGTCAAGATCCAGTACCCGGGCGCGGGCGAGGCGCTGCGCTCGGACCTGCGCCAGCTGAGCCGGTTCTCCCGGCTGTTCCAGTCGCTGGCTCCCGGCGCGGAGATCAAACCGCTGCTGGCGGAGCTGCAGGACCGGATGGTCGAGGAGCTCGACTACCGCACCGAGGCCGACAACCAGCGCGCATTCGCCGCGGCCTTCGACGGGGACGAGAAGGTGCTGATCCCGAAGGTGGTGGCCAGCGCTCCGCAGGTGATGGTCTCCGAGTGGATCACCGGCACCCCGTTCTCCGAGGTCATCGCCGACGGCGAGCGGGAGCAGCGGGACCGGGCCGGGCGGTTGCTGGCCGAGTTCCACTTCTCCTCCCCCGAGCGGTCCGGGCTGCTGCACGCCGATCCGCACCCGGGGAACTTCCTGCTCGCACCGGACGGCCGGCTCATCGTGCTGGACTTCGGCGCGGTGGCGCGGCTGCCCGAGGGGCTGCCCGCGGAGATGGGCCGGATGCTGCGGCTCGCGATGGAGGGACGTGCCGAGGAGCTGCTGGAGCTGCTGCGCGCCGACCGCTTCGTGCAGACCGGCAGCGAGCTGCGCGCCGAGGACGTGCTCGCCTACCTGGGACCGTTCGTGGACCCGGTGCGGGAGGAGCGGTTCCACTTCACCCGGTCCTGGATGCAGCAGCAGGCCGAGCGGGTCGGCGACCTGCGCAGCCCGGACTTCCGCACCGGGCGGGCGTTGAACCTGCCCCCGGACTACCTGCTGATCCACCGGGTGACGCTCGGCGCCACGGGCATCCTGTGCCAGCTGGACGCCGAGTTCGCGGCCCGCGCGATCATCGACCGCTGGCAACCCGGCTTCGCCGATCCCGAACCCGCCGCCGACTGAGGCCCGTCGAGGCTTCGAGGTCGGAGCGGTGCCCCGTCAGCACCGGAACCGCCACCGGGTCTCCTCGCGCCACGAACCCGTCCGCGGGTCAGCGCAACGTGCCGACGTGGATGGTCTGGGCGAGCAGGTAGTGCACGTCGTCCCGGTTCCCCGCGTAGTGCGGGCCGTCCGGGTCCAGCAGTGCGTCGACCGCGTCGAGGTCGGCCTGCGCAGCCCGCCCCTCCGCTCCCCGGCGCAGCCACTCCAGCCTGCGCAGCACCGCGGTCATCGCGGCCCCGGACACGGGGGCGGGGCGGTCCACGAGCTGGGTCCAGGTGAGCACGTCGTCCAGGCCCGCATCGGCCATGGCCTGCGCCCACCCCACCTTCAGCCGCGTCGAACCGGGCATCTGCTCGCGCATCTCCCGGAACCACTCGGCGCGGGCGGCCGCCAGCCGCGCCTCCAGGCCGGGCTCTCCGACGCCGACGTCCCAGGGCAGCACGCGCGGCTCCAGGCCGGATTCGACGAGGGCGAGCCGCCCGCCGGGGCGCACCAGCTTGACCAGCCGCCGCAGGCCGGCGAGCTGGTCCGGCAGGTGGTGCACGACGAACGAGGCGAACACCAGGTCGGCTTGGCCGACCGCGGACAGGTCGCCGCGGGCGACGTCGGCCTGCACGGACAGCACCCGCACGTCGGGGCCCGCGGTGGCGGCGGTGTTGCGCGCCGCCTCCGCCAGCAGCTCCGGCGCGGAGTCCACCAGGATCACCGTGCCCCCGGTGTCCCACATGGCGTCCGCGAACGCGGTCGCGGCGCCACCCGCCCCGGAACCGACGTCGATCACCGTGCGGTCCTGCGGCCGGAGCAGGTCGCGCACCAGATCGGCGGTCTCCGGCCCGGCCAGCTCGTCGCCCTCGCGCAGCCGCGCGATCTTGGCGTCCCAGTCGATTCCGTCGTGCGAGTGAGCCACGAACGTGCACTCTACGGCTCGGTGATCGCCCCCTCCGCGTGGTCCGCTCGCTGCTGCGCGTAGTGCGCCAACCGGCGCCACCAGCGCCCGGCCGTGGCCTGGCGGGCCAGCCGGTGCCGGTGCGCCTCGACCAGCAGGTCGTGATGTCGCATCCGCGCCATGTCTTCGGGCATGAGCATTCGGGTGGTGTCCTTCGCGTTCGGTTCGACCAGGTCGTTCACGTGGTTGCGGGTGCGGGCGGGGAAGGTCATGCCGCGTTCTCCTCGGATCGGGGGCCGCGAACGGCCGGTTCGGCAGGGGCCGGGTTCTTGCGGGGGCGGCCGCGGGAGCGCTTGCGGGCGACGACCGCGCCGCGTTCGAAGATCTCGCCTCCCCAGACTCCCCACGGTTCGCCGCGGGACAGCGCGCCTTCCAGGCAATGCTGCTTCAGCGGGCAGTGCCCGCACAGGGTCTTGGCCCGTTCCAGGTCACCGGGGCTCTCGGCGAACCACAGATCCGGGTCCTGCCGGCAGGGCACCCCCTCGCCCTGGTCGGTGACCTCGTCCAGCAGCGCGCCGACCGCGCCGCCACCTCCGGCGTCGTCAGCTCTTCGCTCGGGTGCTACCCGGACGCTGGTGGTCAACATCTCTCCTCCTGACCGTTCAGGGCAGTGCACGTGCCCGGACCGACGGTGGGGAACTCCCCAGGAACACATTCGAATGGCGCTGCTTCGCGAAGTGCGGACGCGAAAAAGGCCGCGAACCCGGTTGCGGGGTGCGCGGCCTCTGAAGAAGAGCCTGGAGCGCGTCCTAGATCAGCGGATCAAGGATCGAGCTCCGCGCGAACCGGCGCGGTGCGGCCATCGACCGGACGGCCGCCGTCCGTCGGACGCGGCGTGGCGATGGCGCGGTCGAAACCGGGCAGGGTCGTGGAACGACCGCGGAACAGCGCGATACCCCCGGACATGAGGAGGCCAGGGGTACCGAGCGTCTGAATGCCGGTCATCGCTGCCACCTCCCCTCCGGATCGCGCCGGGTTCCGAACACCTCGGCTTGTGCTGTGCAGACTATGAGGCGCGGGAAGCGCGCCGCAACCGATTTTCCGAGATTCCGCCGATGGAGGAGAAACTCCTGCTCAGCGGCTAGTTTCGGCCGTGCTCGCGCTGGACGAGCGAGAGCACGTCGTCGCCGAACTTGCGGACCTTGCTCGCGCCGATCCCGGAGATCGCCACCAGCGCCGCCTCGTCAGACGGGCGCTGCTCGGCGATGGCGGTGAGCGTGGCGTCGGTGAACACCACGTAGGCGGGGACCTTCAGCTGCCGAGCCCGGTCGCTGCGCCAGGCGCGCAACCGGTCCAGCAGGCCCTCGTCCACGTCCGACGGGCAGGTCGAGCAGCGGCCCAGCTTGATGTCCATCGTGCTCACCAGCACCGACTCGCAGGTGCGGCAGCGCGGCGTGGCCTGCTTGCGCGGCGGGCCCGGCTCGGGGGTCCTGGTCTTCGCCGGCATCGCCGCCGGGTGCCGGTCCGGGATGACGCCGTAGAGGAACCTGCTGCGGCGGCGGTAGCGGCGCCCGTCGGCGGCCCTGGCCAGCGCCCAGGACAGGTGCAGGTGCTCGCGGGCGCGGGTGACGCCGACGTAGAGCAGCCTGCGCTCCTCCTCGACGCCCGCCTCGTCCTCGGCGTGCTGGATCGGCAGGGTGCCCTCGGCGAGCCCGACGAGGAACACCGCGTCCCACTCCAGGCCCTTCGCCGAGTGCAGCGAGGCCAGCGTGACGCCCTCCACCGTCGGCGGGTGCTGCGATTCGGCGCGCTGCTCCAGCTCGGCGACGTAGCGGGCCAGGTCGGCCTCCGGGGCGACGGCCGCGAGCTCCTCGGCGAGCTCGACCAGCGCGATCAGCGACTCCCAGCGCTCCCGGGCCGACCCGCCCACCGGAGGCTCGTCGGTGAGCCCGACGTCGCCCAGCACCGCCCGCACCGAACCGGGCAGGTCCGCGCCCGGCTCGTCGCCGCGGCCCGCGGCGCCGCGCAGCGCCACCACGGCCTGGCGCACCTCGGTGCGGTTGAAGAAGCGTTCGCCGCCGCGCACCTGGTACGGGATCTCCGCGTCGGACAACGCCTTCTCGTACACCTCGGACTGGGCGTTCACCCGGAACAGGACCGCGATCTCGGACAGCGGCACGCCCCGCCCGGCCAGCGCGGCGATCTTGCGGGCGATGGCCTCCGCCTCGGCCGGTTCGTGGTCGTACTCGGCGAAGTCCGGTTCGGGACCGTCCGGGCGCTGCCCGATGAGCTTGAGCCGGGTGCCCGCCGGGCGGTCGCGGGCGGCGCCGATGACCTTGTTGGCCAGCGCCACGACCTGCGGGGTCGAGCGGTAGTCGCGCTCCAGCCGGACCACGGTCGCGTCCGGGAAGCGCTTCGGGAAGCCGACCAGCCACTTCGGGGCGGCCCCGGCGAACGAGTAGATCGTCTGGTTCGCGTCGCCGACCACGGTCAGGTCGTCCCGGTTGCCGAGCCACGCGTCGAGCACCCGCTGCTGCAGCGGGTTGACGTCCTGGTACTCGTCCACGACGAAGGAGCGGTAGCGGCCGCGGAACTCCTCGGCGACCTCCGGGTGCTCCTCCAGGATGGCGACCGTGTGCAGCAGCAGGTCGTCGAAGTCCAGCATCCGCGCGTCGTTCTTGAGCTGCTCGTAGGTGGCGAACACCTTCGCCAGCTGCTGCGGCACGACCGGCACGTCGCGGCCCGCGCGAGCGGCGGCGGTGGCGTACTGGTCGGGCGAGACCAGGCAGGACTTGGACCACTCGATCTCACCGGCGAGGTCGCGCACCGACTCCTTCTCGGTGGACAGGCCCACCCGGTTCGCTGCCTGCACGACCAGCCGGAACTTGTTGTCCACCAGCGGCCACACCTGGGTGTCGTGCACCCGGGGCCAGAAGTAGCGCAACTGCCGGAACGCGGCGGCGTGGAAGGTCTGCGCCTGCACCCCGGCGGCGCCGAGAGCGCGCAACCGGGTGCGCATCTCGCCCGCGGCGCGGGCGGTGAACGTCACGGCCAGCACCTGCTGCGGGACGACCAGGCCGAGCTGCACCAGGTGCGCGATGCGGTGCGTGATGGTGCGGGTCTTGCCGGTACCGGCGCCGGCGAGCACGCAGACCGGGCCGCGTGGCGCGGTGACCGCCGCCCGCTGCTCCGGATCGAGCCCTTCCAGCAGTCGCGGTTGATCGGCCATGCCGGGCATCCTCGCAGAACCGCCCCGCCCGGCGGCGGCAACCCCACCGCGCGTCGACGCGCGCGGCCCGCTCGGAACCTCTCCGATGGAGCAGAGGCCGCGGCACGTTCCAGCGCGTCACGCCGGCCGCGTCATGGATCCGGGCCCCGGCGGGCGAGGACCGGTCCGAGCCGCGGCGCGGCACGCACGGCACCCGGTACCGGCGGGCCGGCCGTCCCCGGCCCCGTGCTCGCCGTCGGGCACGGGCGGGGAACCGCCGGACCGCAGGCAGGGACCTAGGCCCAGAACGCCCAGCCCTTCAGCATCCGGTGCGCGATGGACACGCTCGGCGGCAGCCGCAGGCCGGGGATGATGCCGTCCTCGGTGCGCATCGCGGCCTGCACGTCGGCCCGGGACACCCAGCGGGCCTCCTCGATCTCGCCGTCCGCGGGGCGCAGCGGCACCGCCGGGTCGGCGATCGCGGCGAAGCCCAGCATCAGCGAGCGGGGGAACGGCCACGGCTGGCTGCCGAGGTAGCGCACCTCGGTGGCCAGCACGCCGACCTCCTCCTGGACCTCGCGCCGCACGCAGGCCTCCAGGGACTCGCCGACCTCGACGAACCCGGCCAGCACCGAGAACCGCTCCGGCGGCCACACCGGCTGCCGCGCCAGCAGCACCTGGTCGGCGCCGTCGTGGACGAGGCAGATCACGGCCGGGTCGGTGCGCGGGTACTCCTCGCGGTCGCAACCGGAGCAGCGCCGCGCCCAACCCACCTTCACCCGGTTCGTGGCCGCGCCGCACACCGCGCAGTAGCGGGAGTGGTCGTGCCAGTTCAGCAGCCCGACGGCCGTGGTGAGCAGGCCCGCGTCGGTGTCGTCGAGCTGGGCGCCCGCGACCCGCAGGTCCTGCCAGCCCTCCTGCGCCCCGTCGCGCTCGGTGCGCAGCGCCCAGTAGGTGGTGTTGTCCTGCGCGCCGAGCAGCACCGCGCGCGGCGTGGGCTGCTCGCCGAACACCGCGGCGTCCTCGTAGACGAGCCGCCCGTCCGGTGCGATCTGGGCGCGTCCCTTGCCGTCGACCAGCAGCACCCTGCCCGCGGTCCACTGCTCGGCGGCCGGGCCGTCCCGCAGCAGCTCGGTGCGGTCCACCGTGGAGCGGGACAGCAGCGGCGCCGAGTCCAGCCGGAAGCCCGGGCCGTCGGAGACGGCGGCCGCGCACGTCCCGGTCACGGCAGCACCACCCCGCCCAGCGCCCGCAGCTGGTCGCCGATCTTCGCCGCGTCCCCGACCACCACGCCGGTGAACGAGGTCGGCGCGTACAGCTGCGCCGCCTCCGCGACCTGCTCCGCGGTGACCTCGCGCAGCCGGTCCGGGTGCGCGCTCAGCCAGCGGTGGTCCAACCCGCACGCGGCCAGCGTCGACAGCATCGACGCCAGGCCCGACTGGGAGGACGTCGAGGTCAGCAGGCCGCCGATGGCGTACTGCCGGGCCGATTCGACCTCGGCCGCCGTCGGCGGGACCAGCGCGAGGCGGCCGAACTCGTAGCGCATCTCCAGCAGCGCGGCCGCGGTGACCTCGCTGGCGGTGTCGGCGTCCACCAGGATCGTGCCGTTGCCGCGGGTGAACTCGAACGACGAGTGCGCACCGTAGGTGTAGCCCTTGTCCTCGCGGATGTTCTCCACCAGCCGCGAGGAGAAGTAGCCGCCGAAGCTGAGGTTCGCGATCTGCAGCGCCGGGTAGCGCTCGTCGGTGCGGTGCAGGCCCTGCGCGGACATCCGCAGCTGCGACTGCACCGCGCCGTCCCGGTGCACCAGCCGCACGTCGCCGCCCTGCAGCCGCGGCAGCGCGGGGAGCTCGGCGGCGGTGCCCGCCGCGTCCCACGGCGCGAGGATCCGCGTCACCTCGTCCACCACGGTGTCCGGGTCGATGTCGCCGACCAGCACCAGGGTGGCGCCGCGGGGCAGCACCGCGCGGGCGTGCAGCTCGCGCACGTCCTCCGGGCCGACCTGGCCGACGTCGGCGGCCTGCGGCACCTCGCGGACGAACGGGTGGTCGCCGTAGCGGTGCCGCTGCAGCTCCTCGCGGGCGATGACGCGCGGCTGCGAGCGGGCCACCGCGAGCCGCTCCACCAGGCGGTCCCGCTCCCCCGCGACCTCGTCGGCCGCGTAGGCGGCGCCGGTGAGCGCGTCGCCCAGCACCTCCAGCAGCGTGCCCAGCCCGCTGGACAGGGCGCTGCCGACGAAGCTGAGCCGCTCCGGGTCGACCACGGCGTGCAGTTCGCCGCCGACGGCCGCCAGGTCGGTGTCCACCTGGACCCGGTCCCGGGCGGCGGTGCCGGTCAGCACCGTCTCGGCCAGCACCTCGGCGCGCGCCGGGTGCATCGGGTCCTCGCCCGCGAACGGGATGCGCAGCCTGGCCTCGACCATCGGCACCACGCCGTGCCGGGCGGCGATCAGCCGCAGCCCGTTCGGCAGCTCGGTGTCGACCACGTCGGGGGTGCGCAGCGCGCGCGGCTCGCCCAGCGGCGGCAGCGGACGCGGGCCTGCCTCGGTGCGGCCGATCTCCTCGGCGCTGCGGTGGGTGGCCTGGGTCATGCCGCACCTCCTGCGGAGTTCGAGTCGGGCTGCACGCGCAGGGTGGCGCGCGCGTCCGGGGTGAGGGCCTTCGCGGCGGCGGCGACCTCGTCGGCACCGACCTCGGCGATGCGCCGCGGCAGCTCCGAGATCAGCTCGGCGCGGCCGTGGATCAGCTCGGCGCTGCCCAGGTCGAGGGTGCGGGAGATGACCCTGTCGTGTTCGCGGTGCAGCGAAGCGGCCCAGCGGGACGTCACCCGGGACAGCTCCTCCGCCGTCGGACCGCTCGCGGCGATCGACTCCAGCTCGGCGTCCACCGCGGCCACGACCCGCTCCGCGTCCACCTCGGGCGTGTGGATCGCGGTGAGGGTGAAGGTGTCCGGATCGCGGGCGTCCAGCGGCGCGCCCATCAGGCCGCAGCCCGCGTGCACGTCCACCACCAGCGGCTCCCGGTACACCATGCGCTGCTGCAAGCGGGACGCGTCGCCGTCGGTGAGCACCGCGGCCAGCACGATGTTCGCCAGGTACTGGTCCAGCTCCCCGACCGGGTCCGGCAGCCGGTGGCCCAGCGCGATCGCGGGCAGCGGCGCGTGCGGATCGGTGTGCACGCCGGTGAGCTGCTCGGTCGGGAACGGTTCGGCGAACGACGGGCGCGACCGCACCTCGCGGGCCGGGACGTCGCCGAAGTGCCGGTGCACCAGCTCCGTCGCGTGGTCCACGTCGAAGTCACCGGCGATGGTGAGCACCGCGTTCGCCGGCGCGTAGAAGGTGTCGAAGAACGCGGCGCAGTCGTCGACCGTCGCCTGCTCCAGGTCCGTGAAGTCGCCGTAGCCGTTGTGTGCGTTGGCGAAGGTGGAGTACAGCACCGGCGGCAGCAGGATCCACGGGAACCCGCCGTAGGGGCGGTTGAGGACGTTGAGCCGGATCTCCTCCTTCACCACGTCGACCTGGTTGCGCAGGTTCTCCTCGGTGAGCTTCGGCGCCCGCATCCGGTCGGCTTCCAGGAACAGCGCCCGCTCCAGGGCCGCCGACGGCAGCACCTGGAAGTAGTCGGTGTAGTCCTGGTGCGTCGAACCGTTGAACGTGCCGCCGGAGCCTTGCACGTGGCGGAAGTGCGCCAGTTTCTCCAGGCTCTCGCTGCCCTGGAACATGAGGTGCTCGAACAGGTGCGCGAAGCCGGTGCGGCCTTCCGGTTCGGAGCGGAAGCCCACGTCATAGTGCACGCTGACGCCCACGACGGGGGCTTGACCGGAGGCGCCCTGCGCCGAGTCCGGCGCGAGCACCACGCGTAGCCCGTTCGGCAGGGTGACGCGATGCAGTGGGGGTTCGACCATGCCTCGCAGCCTACGTGCGCTGGGTGACGCGCCGCGTACCCCCTTCGCTGCGCTGCGTGCCCGGCCCCGCTCCGCGGGACGCGCGCCGGGAGGCGCACCCGGCACCACCGACGCCGCAGGCCACGGGACCGCCGTACCCGGGCGCCCACCGCCGCGGCCGCACCCGTCGACGAGCGCGGACGACCACGCGCGGTGAGCACCGCGGGCCCGACGCTCAGCCGCGGACCTGGGCGACCAGGGCGTCCACTTCGCCGCCGATGGCGCGCGCGTCCGCCGGGAGGAGCGCCAGCACCTGCTCGCCCGAACTGCCGCGTTCCACCCGGTTCAGGTAGCGCCCGTCCGGTTCGAGGTTGTCGAACCAGGACACGACCTTCGACCGGTGCTTGCGGCCGTTGCGGTCCCGGAAGTTCGCGGCGAGCTGGCCGATGCGGTGGTGCGGGGCCCCGCCGATGGCCTCGTACAGCCGCACCTGCCGGTCACCCGTGCTGCCGCGTTCCTCGGCGACCGAGCGCAGCATGCTCGACCGGTCGAAGTCCTCCTGCTGCGGCGGCACCAGCGAGGTCGCCGGCACCCGCACCGGGCCCTGACCGCCGGGCCGCGCCGGGGGCAGCGTGCCCAGCAGCACCTGCGGCAGCGGCACGTTCTGGTGCACCTCGACGGTGAGCAGCCCGCCCCGGTTCGGGTCCTCGCTCGGGGCCTGCACCCCGAGCACCACCCGGTTCCCCTCGGTGAACGCGGCCAGCGCCCGCCAGCAGTGGTCCGCGCCGACCTGCGGGAACCAGATCGAATCGACCCACAGGAACGGGGTCGCGAGCACCTTCAGCGCCGCCGCGAGCGGCGGTGCGATCTCGTCGGCCACCGCCACGCCGCTCGCGTGCATCCGTTCCAGTTCGGGTTTCGCGATGCGGGTGAATTGCTCGGCGGTGTACCCGGCCGACCTGCTGGTCAACGGCAGCGTCAACCGTTCGATCCCCAGGTACTTGAGCGCCACGTCCAGGTGCACCGGAGGCAACTGCCACGAGCCCAAAGCGGTCACTGCGTTCTCTCCCCTGTGAAGTGCAGATACCAAGCCGCCGACCCCTGGCGGTGACCGATCGGCCCCCCGCGGCCGGTCGGCGTCGAATCACTCGCCCAGGACCGGCGGTGCGGTCTTGGGCATGTCGTTCATCCAGATGTCGTCGTGCTCCTCCAGCCACGACGGGCGCTCGTGCTCGGCGTCCTCGCCGCTCTGGCCGCGCTGACCGGCGCCACCCATGCCGCCGCCCATGCCACCGCGACCGGCACCCGCACCGCGCGCGCCACCGCCCGCGCCCGCGCCCGCACCGGCACCCGTTCCGCCGACACCCGCGCGGCCGCCCGCGCCGACGCCACTCGTGCCCGCACCGCGACCGGCACCGCCCCCCGCACCGAGGCCACCCGCGCCGCGGCCCGCGCCACCGGCTCCGGCGCCGCCCGCGCCGAGACCACCGATGGCACCGATGCCGCCACCTGCACCGGCACCACTGCCACCGGAACCGAGACCACCCGGGCCGCCGGGAACGCCACCGGCCCCGGGGCCGTACGCCGGCCCGGACCACTGGCTGCCGGACCCGGACGGCGAGCCCGGGTGGCTCCCGGCACCGCCGAAACCACCCGTTCCACCGGAGCCGTAGCCGCCGCCGGGCAGGCCGCCACCACCGATGCCACCACCGGTACCGCCGCCGATACCGCCACCACCGGTGCCGATACCACCACCGGTGCCGGGACCGACCCCGTTCGCGCCGGGACCGGTGCCCCAGTCCGTACCGGCCGGCTGCGTCGCCGCGGGCGGTTCCTTCGTCGAACCGTCCGGGCCGGTGTACTGCGGCATGTTCGAGTCGACCTGGGTGAGCGTCGGGCTGTAGACGCGGCCCATCGTCTCCTGCGCGGCCTTCTCCGCCTGCTCGCGCTCCTCCATCTGCCCGAGCGCGTCCAAGCCCGCACCCGCCGGACCGAACGGGATGGAGGCGGCGACACCGCGGCCGACGCTGTAGCCGTCCGGCTGGTCCACCATGTTCCGCGCCTGCCCGGCGGCCTCACCGGCGGCGTTCAAGTTGTTGCCGGTCACCTCGAAGGCGTCGGCGCTCGCCCGCATCCACTCCGAAGCGGGTTTGCCGACCTCCTTGGCGGTGTTCGCGGCCTCGCCCTCCCAGCCGCCCTCGACGATGCGCTGCACGTCCGTCGCGTAGTTCTCGCCGCGGCCGCGCAACTCCTTCGCGAACTCGATCCACACCTGGGCGACTTCGCCGACCTTGCCCTGGTCGATCGAGTCCTGGTTCGTCGAGTAGATCTGCGCGTGGTCGAAGCCGCCCCAGTTGACGCACTGCGTGATCGCCGGCTTGTCGAAGCCCTGCACGTCCATCCCGGCGTTCTGCTGGGCGAGCTGCGCCTGCTGCTGCTGGGCGATCCGGTTCGCCTCCTCGCTGTGCTCCTTGCGCTCCTTCTCAGCCGAGCTCTCGTATCCGAATACGCGCGAACCGGCGTTGTCGATCATGCTGATCAGGCCCATGATTCCCCCACATCATTCCGGAAGCCGCGACGCGGTCTGCTCGGCGATCTTCTCGATCTCCCCGCACGGGTCGGCGACGGAGTCGCGCATGTACCCGGAAAGCTGGTAGAGCACGATCCCACCACCAGCAGGCACGACGGTGATGCAGCCGCCGGTCCCCTCGCCACCGGCAACGATCAAGCGCGCCGAATCACGCCCTGCGATCTTGATCCGCGTGTATTCATCGTGCGCGCCCTTTTCAAGGCTATCGACGGTCTCATCTTCGTTCTTCTGAAGAGCGATGTCCATCTTTTTTCCATTCCAGGCACACCCGGGCTGGAAACTCACAAGCGTAAAGTCCTCGGCCTGCGTGGAGACGCCGTACGAAGTCAACTCGTCAGGCTTGAAGAACGTGCACGGATCGAAGTTCTCAAGATCTGCGCCCTTCGCGACCGGCGATGCCTCAGCAGGCTCAGCCTTGGCGCGAATCACTTCGGGGTCGCCCAACGCACACGAAGATAGCGCGAGCGGACCCACGCCGCCAAGTGCGGCGACCGCCACGGTCCGCCTCCACGCCCCTCCGCGAGCAGATCTTTCCGCCCCTAGGCTCCCCATCGCCTAATCCTTTCCATCATCGCGCCGCCCCAAATCATTCCGGCAAACGCGACGCGGTCTGATTTGCGATCTTCTCCATCTCGCCGCACGGGTCCGCGACCGAGTCGCGCATCGCCGCAGTCAGCTGGTACAACACGATCCCGTCGCCAGCCGACACGACCGTGACGCATCCCCCTTGGTCAGTGAATCCTGGTGCGATCATGCGAGCCGCGTCGCGGCCTGCGATCTTGATCCGCGTGTACTTGTCGTACGAGCCGCCCTTTTCGAGGCTCTCCACGGTCTCGTCAGCGTTCTTCTGAAGGGCGATGTCCATCTTCTCGCCATTCCACGCACATCCAGGCTGAAAGCTGACCAAGGTGAAATCTTCAGCCTGCGTCGAGACACCATAGGAGGTCAGCTCCTCGGGCTTGAAAAAGGTGCACGGGTCAAACCCCTCCAGCGCCGCCCCCCTCGAAGCCGAGGGGGGCGCCGATTCCGAGTCACCAGTCGAACCTCCAAGCGCACACCCGGAGAGACCGAGCAGAGAAACCCCCGCTACCAACGCGACAGAAGATCGGAAAAACTTGTTCACTACATACCTCGCCTGAGATCGTCGGCGTTCCGCTCGTCGGTAGCACGGTAATCACGGGCCGCAGCCCGAAATGCGTCCGCCTGCTTCTGCAACTCGTCTTGTAGTTCTCGGATCAGCTGGACGGCGCCGGATTGACTGTCCGTCGCCTTGTCCTCGAACCGCTTCGCCAGCTGCTGTCCATCGGGATAGTCGCCAAGTCCTTTGACGGTCGACAACGACTGCGCCTTGCGCAACAGGTTCGTCAGCGCGTCTCGCTCCTCTTCCACCCTCTTGGCCGCGTCTTCGGCGACCTGGGGGTCGAGGGCGAGCTTGCCCGCGCTGACCTGCTGGTTGATCGACTGGGTCTGGGCGCCGATCGCCTTCAGACCTTCCTTCGCCGCGGCGAAGCCGCCCGCCTCTGCGCTTGTCATCCCCAGGCCCCTCTGGACTCCGATGATCTCCCCAGTGAATGACGAACACTTTAGCGCGACGCCGCTCCGGTGGTCACTGGTTCGGGCGAACCGGGCGGCGACCGGTGCGCGGCGAAGCAGGTGCACAGCCGGTCCGCGAACGCGGGCAGCGCCGCCCGCAGGTGCGCCAGGTCGGCGACCGCTCCCCGCTCGCGGTACCAGTGCGCGACGGGCGCGTCGGCGGCGTCGAGGTCCGCCCACGCGGCCAGCCACCGCTCGACCTCGCCGAGCACCAGCGCGTACGGCAGCGCGCGGAAGCACGCCGCTTCCCGATCGGCGGCGGGGAAGGTGGCCACCGGAACCGAACTCAGGTGGGCCCGCAGACCTCGCAGCCGCCCGGCCAGCACGGCGCCCCGCGCGGTGCGGGCGGGCAACGAGCGGGAAGCGGCGGTCAGCACGAGCCCGCCGACCGCCACCGCGACGCCGATCAGCCCCAGCGGCCCGGTGAGCGCCAGCAGCACCGCGAGCAGCGCCCCGGCGAGCGCGATGCCGATCCCGCCCCACCAGAGCAGGTTCCGCGCCGCGTCGGGCCTGCGGGCGAACCAGCCTCGCGCGACGACCTCCGCGTAGAGCGCTTCCCGCACCGGAGCGAGGTCGCCGCGACCGAGCTCCCCGAGCGACACCTGATCGCGTTCACCCACCAGGAGGTCGTGGACGGCTCGCTCGTGATCGCGCAACGCGGCGTCCGGCGGGCTGCGGCGCACGATGCGCCAGTCCGCGGCCAGCTCCTCGATCCCCAGGTAGTTGCGCACCGCGAGGTCCACGACGGTGCCCGCGACGTCCACGAGCTCCGCCCGTTCGCCGAGGACGGTGCCGACGTGCCCGGGCAGCACCCCGTCCGGCGAGGTGAAGGTGGTCCCGGCTGCGGTCGTGGTCAGCACCTCGGCCGGCCCGGTCGCCGCGGCGGCGGTGCGGGCGTCCCGGCGGCGCAGGTGCCGCAGCGTCCCGAGCGCACCGATCAACAGCAGCCCGACCCCGGCCACGCCCGCGATGGCACCCGGGTGCGGCGAGAACGCGTGGGCCGGGTCGAAGGGCCGCTCCACGACGGCGTTCGACGGCACCGCCCCGCCCGGCACCCGGATCGACAGCACCAGCCGATCACCGGGTGCGAGGCCGAACTGGAGGGCCTGCACCTGCTGGGCGCGGCCGATCTCGTAGCGGTCGCAGCGCTCGTCGCCGCCGACCGGCCCGGCCAGGCAGGTGATGTCCCGCGGCACCTGCGGGGCGAGCAGCGAAGCCGAGATCCGGTCCACCGGCACGTCCCAGCCGCCGGAGAACTGCCAGCGGACCTCCTGCTCCGGCCCGTCGTCGGCGACGGCGCCGCGGACCGCGTACCGGAACGTCGCCTCGCCGGGCCGGAGGACGAGCCGCACCGCGTCCGGCCCGACCTGCACGTCTCCGCCGTCGAGCCGCACGTCGGCGAGGGAGAACACCCGGTCGCCGCCGTCGGCGGCGGGCTGCCGCAGCGGGATGGTGCGGTGCACCGGATTCCCGGCGGGGACGGCGATCCGCTCGGTGACGGTGAGCGCGCCGTCGCGCTCCAGCTTGGCCCGCACGTCGGTGGCGGCGGTGCCGGGCAGCACGTTCACCGGTTGCGCGGCGGCGGCCGGGGCGGCGGTGAGCAGCGCCGCGGCCAGCACCGCGACCGCGGCGAGCAGCGAGGTCGGCGAGGGTTTCCCACCCGGTCCCGAACGCGGTTCGCGAAACACGGCACGACCCTAGCTCCGCCTGGTTACCCTCGATCTCCGTCCGACCCGACGAGCCGAGGAGCCGACCGATGACCGGAAGCGCCGGTTCCGACCCGGATTCCGGGACCGCCACGGCCCACCGGACGGCACGCACCGCTCAGTCCACATCGGACAGACCCGGCCTGCCCCGAGCAGGCCTGCCGAGCTGCGCGCCGGTCCTGGGCGGCGCCGCCGGGCCGGCACCCGCGGATCCCGCGCGCCCGAACCCGGGCAGGCCGGTGCGCGCCGCCGCCGCGCCGCCACCTGCTCCGATGTGGAGCGATCAGCGCACGGGACCCGGTCCCGGCACCGCTAAGCTCGGTCCGCTCCAGTCGTCGGCGAAGCCGGGAGATCGGTCATGACGCAGCCACAGCCCCCGTGGGGTGAGCGCCCGGTGGGCCCGCCCCCGGCCGCGCAACCGCTGCCCCCGACCGAGTCCGGCGGCGCGCCGGGACCGCACTACCTCCCGCCGCAGCTGCCGCCCCCGCCGCAATCCGACGGGCAGCAGTGGTCCCGCCAGCAGTGGAACGCGCCCCGCCCGGACGAGCAGCAGTGGGGCGGACCGCAGTGGACGGGACAGCAGTGGAACGGGCAGCAGTGGAACGGGGCCCCGCCCTGGCATCGTCCCGGCGGTCACCCGCCCGCGCCGCCGCCTCCGCCGCGCAAGTCCCCGTGGGCGCTGGTGCTGGCCCTGGTGATCACCGCGTTGTTCCTCGTCGGCGTGGGCACGATCAGCGTGACCGCGCTCACCAAGCGCGACACCGCCGCCGACTACCCCGGCCCGGTGCACGAGACCGGGGACGGCTCGGCGAACGCGACGACCTCCGCGGCGCCGACCTCCGAGGCGACCAGCTCGGCCCCCACCAGCTCCACCGAGCCGAGCACGTCGGCCTCCGTCGACTCGACCCCGGCCCGCTCCGTCGCGACCCTCGGCGACAACCCGATCAACATCAACGGCAACGGCGCGGTGAACACCCCCTGCCCGCTGCCGCGGTTCGCCACCGACACGGCTTCGCAGTCGGCGTTCTACGAGGCGGCGCTGCCCTGCCTGATGGAGATGTGGACCCCGGCGCTGGAGGAGGCGAACCTGCCGGTGCGGATGCCGGACGTGGTCACCACCGACAGCACCGTCACCAGCCCCTGCGGCACCCGCACCTGGGACCAGACCGCGATGTACTGCCCGGGCAACAACACGATCTACATGACGGCCCGCTACTACGCCGACAAGGAGGGCCGCACCGAGCCGGGCGTGTTCCTCGGCCAGTTCGCGCACGAGTTCGGGCACGCGGTGCAGAGCATGAGCGGCATCAACGAGGCCTACACCCAGGCCACGTACGAGGCGAACGGCACCAGCCCGGCGGGCTTGGAGCTGACGCGGCGCTCCGAGCTGCAGGCCACCTGCTTCGGCGGCATGGCGCTGGCGTCGTTCCAGAACGGCGGGATGGACAACGACATCATCTTCGCGGCGCTGGCGGACGCCCGCGGCCGCGGCGACGAGTACAACCCGCAGCCCGACCACGGCAGCGTCGCCACCAACACCGCCTGGGTGGACCAGGGCTTCTACAAGAACCGCGTCACCGAGTGCAACACCTGGCTGGCCGACCCGGACCAGGTGGACTGACGTCCGCCCAAAACGCGCGCTGCTCAACTCTTCTTGCGCAGCGCTGGGGTGGCGGAACCTCAGCGGTCCCCTCGCTGCGGGATCGATTTCCCAAGTGGCTCCGCCACGAGGGAAATCGCTGTCCTCGCGAGAGGACCGCTGAGAACCCGCGGGTGGTCGGCCCGGGTGCGTGGTCGGCGGCTCAGCGGCTTCGCCGCTGACAGGAAACGGACACGACCCGCCGGGCAGGTTCAGGGACAGGCGATCAGCCGAGCGCTGGACATGCATCAGAAATCGATCCCGCAGCGAGGAAGCCGCTGAGGTTCCGCCACCCGACCCGCCTCGCAACCGAAGTGGAAAGACAGGTGATCAGCCGAGGGCTCGGGGTCTGGTGATGAGGAGGGCGTAGCCACCGCCCGCGATGGCGGCGAGGGTGCCGAGCACCCAGCTGGCCCGCGCGTGCAGCCCGCAGCCGTCGGCGCCCCCGCCGGGCCGGACGGCGCTGCCGTTCGCGGGGACCTGAACCTGCATGGTCTGGCCCTTGGTGTGCCCGCAGCCGTCCAGCCGCAGCTGCCGCGTCTCGCCGTCCACCCGCACTTCGACGAGGTCGCCTTCGGATTCCTTGCCGCACGGGGTGGATTCGAGCACGGTCGCGGTCGCCTGCTGCGCACCGCCGTCGGCCGAGCCGATGTTCGGCAGCCGCCACCAGGAGAACGCCACCACGACGATCCCGAGCAGGCCGAGCGCCACCAGGATCAGCGCCACCGATGCCGAACCGCCTCGTCGCCTCACACCGCAATGTTGCCAGAACTTCGGAAAAGGCCGTCACAGCCCGGCGTTCAGCGCCGGTGACCGGGTGTCACGACTCGGCGGGGGTGACCTTCTTGACGTAGAGCAGCCGGTCGCCGTCCTCGATGGCGTCGGCTTCGGGGGCGTCCACCCGGAACAGCCGACCGTCGCGGACCACGCCGAGGACGATGTCGGGCAGGTGCCGGGGCGAGCCGCCGACCTCCTGGGCTTCGACTTCCCGCTCCGCTATGGCGAGGCCGACGTCGGGGGTGAGGAGGTCTTCGAACATCTCCACCACGGACGGCGTGGTGGTGGCCATGCCGAGCAGCCGGCCCGCGGTCTCGCTGGAGACGACGACGGAGTCGGCGCCGGATTGGCGCAGCAGGTGCACGTTCTCCGCTTCCCGCACCGCGGCGACCAGCTGGGCCTTCGGCGCGAGTTCCCGGGCGGTGAGGGTGACGAGGACGGCGGTGTCGTCGCGGGCGGGCGCGACCACGATGGCGCGCGCCCGGGTGGCTCCCGCGACGCGCAGCACGTCGGAGCGGGTGCCGGATCCGTTGACGGTGACGAGTCCCAGCGAGGACGCCGTTTCCAGCGCCGCGTGATCGGTGTCCACGACGACGATCCGCTGCGGGTCGGCGCCGTCGCCGAGCAGCGCGGTGACCGCGGAACGGCCCTTCGTCCCGTACCCGATGACGACCACGTGGTCGCGCACCTTCGTCCTCCAGTGTTGGATCTTGAACGCTTGCCGGGATCGTTCGGTGAGCACTTCGAGCGTGGTGCCGACCAGCACGATCAGGAACAGCACCCGCAGCGGGGTGATGACGAGGACGTTGACCAGCCGGGCGAGCGGGCTGACCGGGGTGATGTCCCCGTAACCGGTGGTCGACAGCGACACCGTCGCGTAGTAGACCACGTCGAGCAGGCTCAGCTCGCCGCCCGCGGTGTCCCGGTAGCCGTCGCGGCCGACGTAGACGATGGCGACGGTGGCGGCGAGCGCGAGGGTGGCGCCGATGATGCGGCGCACGATGGACCGCACCGGGCTGATCGCGGCCTCCGGCATCCGGATCACGCCGACGAGCGTGTGGTCCGGGCGGTCGGTGAGCCGCTCGGTGATCGGGAGGCGCATCCGGCCGCTGATCAGGTGGCTGGCACGGATGGGCCCGCCGCGCCTCACCACGGCGCCGCCTCGCGCCCGGTTTCGGCGTCTTCGCCCACGATTCCCCCGATTTCCGCTGGATCTGCTGCCGCCGAACATAACCCGCGGGGCAGGCGATCACCGCGAGACCTCCCGTGCGCCGCGTCACCCGGGCCATTGCCGACCGGCGGCGCATCGTGCAACGCTGCGACGCATGAGTTTCCCCCGTTCGGCGCAGCTGCTGTCCGGCGTGCTCGCCACCGCCGGCGTGCTGCACTTCGCGAAGCCGAAACCGTTCGACGGCATCGTGCCCCAGCAGCTGCCCGGATCCGCTCGCACCTGGACCTACCTGTCCGGGGTCGCGGAGCTCGGATGTGCCGCTGCGGTGGCGAATCCGCGGACGCGCCGGTGGGGCGGGCTGCTCACCGCCGGGCTGTTCGTCGCGGTGTTCCCGGCGAACGTGCAGATGGCGTGGGACTACCGGCGGAAACCGCTGCCGCAGCGGGCCATCGCCTACGGCAGGCTCCCGTTGCAACTACCGCTGATCGCCTGGGCCCTGCGAGTTCGCTCAACCGCAACGAAGTAGCCACCGGACGTAGTCCACGACGGGTCGACCGGTTTACCATCTCCCGGTGCAGCAGCTTGAGCACGCCGCCGACGCGCTCGGCTGGCAGGGTCATCTGGTTCCGCACGTCGAGGTGCTCGGAGCGCGGTTCGCGGCCGTGACCCGGATCCGGCGGGACGTGCACCTCTGGCGCCGGGAGCACGGCTGGGCCCCGGAGGACGACCCGATGTGGTTCCGGTCCTGGTCGCAGCCGTCCATGCACGACCACCTGCCGGTCGCGGCCGTCGACGTCGTCGGGATCCTGGTTCCGGTGCGCAAGGCGAAGTACGGGCCGCGGGCGTGCGGCACGTTGATGACGCTGGCGCCGTGCAGCGTGGTGCTGCCGCGCGGCCACCCGTACCGGCCGTGGCCGATGACCGAACTGGACTACTACGGCATCGGCGTGGTGGCCGACCACGGCGGGGAACCGTCCGAAGTGCTGCTGCCGCCGGAGGACCGCTCCCCCGAGTTCAGCTCCTCGCTGTTCGGCCGCTGGTTGCAGGAAGTGCTGTATTCCCTGGTGCTGCAACGGGATCCGGAGCTGGCGGAGAATCCGACGGGCTGAGCCCGCGCAGCGGCGGCCCCCAGCGGTACCGCCGCCGGTCGCTCCCCCGGTGCGGGGAGATCAGGCCAGCACGTACTCGTGCCAGTTCATCCCGTGCGGGTTCCAGCCGAGCCCGCGGCCTTCCTTCGCGGCCCGCAGCGCCTGCATGGTGTGCGGCCAGCGGCGGATCACGTTGGCGACCGCGACCGGCGTCATCAGCTCGCTGGTGCGGCGGTGGTCGCCGGGGCCGAGGAACGCGATCCCGCCCGCGGTGGACAGGATGTCGGTGAGCGGCGCCTGCCCGGACAGAGTGGTCTTCTCCACGCTGATCAGCGTGTTCGGGTGCAGGTCCGGCGGCCAGGTGCGCCGGTCCAGGTCGGCGGCGACGGGCTGATCGCAGTTGCCGCAGCGGCACTCGAACTCGCCGGTCCAGCCGTGCTTGGCCCAGGACCACACGACGCTGCCGCCCGGTTCCAGGTCGGACAGCGCCGCGACGTGCGGCCAGGCGCCGACGACCGCGTTGAGCATGGTCCGCTTGGTGGGCCGGGATTCGCCGCCGGGGCCGGTGAACGACCAGGTGCCCGCGTCGTCGCGGCTCACCCGGACGAGCGGCACGCGCAGCGACAGCACGTCGGTGTCCACGACGACTTCCGCCTCGGGCGGGGTGTTGAGCTTCCACTCCGTGTTCTGATCCATCCCGAGAATGTTCATGCGTCCGAACGGGCTACGACAAGATCCGCCACCCGAAGGTGTGGATCTCACCCGTGTCGTGGACGGTCTGAACCCGATCGTGCTTCACACGTCCGGCACCGAGGTGAGCAGCTCGCGCAGCCCGTCCCCGTCGAACAGGTCCGCGGGGCTGAGCGTCGTGTCGTGCCGGACGTAGTGGAACGCCGCGCGCACCCGCTCCAGCGGCACGCCGGCGAGTTCCGCCCACGCGATCCGGTAGGCGGCCAGCTGCACGGCCAGCGCGGGCACCTGGTCGTCGGCGGGGACGGCGCCGGTCTTCCAGTCGAGCACCGTCCAGCCGCCGTCGGCGTCGGCGAACACGGCGTCCATCCGGCCGCGCAGCACGACGCCTTCGACCTGGGTCTCGAACGGCACCTCCACGCGGTGCGGCACCCGGTCGGCCCAGGAACCGCGCAGGAACGCCTCCTGCAGCCCGGCGAGGTCCTCGCGCGGCGGCGCGGTCTCGTCGGCGGCGCCGGGGAGTTCGTCCACGTCGAGCAGCGCGCTGGAGGTGAACCGGTGCTCCAGCCAGGCGTGGAACGCGGTGCCGCGGCGGGCCATCGGGTTCGGCGGCATCGGCAGCGGTCTGCGCAACCGGCGCGCGAGCGCCTCCGGGTCGGCGGCGAGCTCGACGAGCCTGCTGACCGAGAGGTGCCCGGGCAGCACGACCTGCTCGCGGCGGCGGGCGGCGGCGTCGCGTTCGGCGAGCAGCACGTCGACGTCGCGGGCCCAGCTGAGCTCGTCGGGGTCGACCTCGGGGTCGTCGAAGTCCGCGGAAACCCCTGCCGCTTCGGGGAGTTCGGGCTCGGCCGGGACGTCCGGTGCGGCGGGCTCGGCGGGGGTTCCGGGCGCCTCGGGAGGTGCCGGCTCGTCGAGGAAGTCGGGTTCCGGCGGTGGTTCGGGATCGTCCGGCGGCTCCAGGTCGTCCGGTGGTTCAGGCGCGTCCGGCGGCTCCAGGTCGTCCGGCGGTTCAGACGCGTCGAGGAACTCGGGCTCTTCGGGGAAGTCCGGTTCTTCGGGGAAGTCCGGTTCTTCGGGGAAGCCGGGCTCCTCCGGGAAGCCGGGCTCCTCGGGGATCGGTTCCTCGACGAGCCGGCCCGCCACCACCGACCGGCCCGCCACCACCGACCGGGACGCCCCGGCCGGGACGCTCCGGTCCGCCGTGGGCTCCGGCGCGGCCATCGCGGCCCGCACCAGGTCCGCCCCCGCCGCGACCGCGCTGCGCCGCTCCCCCAGCGGGTCCGCGGGCCAGGACATCGACAGCAGCGCGTCGGCGAGCGGGTTCTCCGCGTCCTCGCCGGGTTCGTCCGCCCACCGCTGGATCTCGCCCGCGCCGGTGCCGCGCAGCACGTCGGCCAGTTCGGTGAGGAACGGCGACGGCCCCTTCGGCTTCTTGCCGCCTTCCTGCCACCAGTGCCCGGACAGCAGCAGCACGCGTTCGGATCGGGTCAGCGCCACGTACAGCAGCCGCCGCTCCTCGGTGAGCCGCCGGTCCTCGAACTCGCCGTCGTGCCGCTTGAGCTCGTCGGCGATCTCCTTGCGGTCCATCCCGCCCAGCCGGTCCAGGTCCAGGTCGGGCAGGTCCTGCGCGTCACCCCGCATCGTCGCGGGCAGCTGGGTGACGGAGGTCAGCCACGAACCGGAGTGCCTGCGGCCGGGGAACACCTGCTGCACCAGGTGCGGGACCGCGACCACCTCCCACTCCAGGCCCTTCGCGGCGTGCGCGGTGAGCACCTGCACCCGGTCCTCGGCGACCTCCACCTCTCCGGGTTCGAGCCCGTCCTCGGCCCGTTCGGCGGCGGTGAGGTAGTCGAGCAGCGAGGACAGCGGGGCGGACGGGCTGGCGGTGGCGAAGTCGGTGACGACGTCGGCGAACGCGTCCAGGTGGATGCGACCGGCGCCGACGGGGCGGGCGAGGCTCTCGATGTCCAGCAGCAGGGTGCGTTCGACGTCGGCGACGAGTTCCGGCAGCGGCTGGTCCAGCCTGCGCCGCAGCGCGGCCAGTTCCTTGCCGAGCCGCCGGATCCGCTCGTACCCGGCGGCCGAGTAGCCCTCCGGCGCGCCGGGGTCGTCGAGCGCGTCGACCAGCCCGGCCTGTTCGGCGTGCTCGCCGGGCAGCTGGTCGGCGACCTCCTCGCCGCCCTCGGCCGCGCCCGCGCCGAGCCGCCGGGCCCGGTCCCACAGCGCGGCCACGTCGGCGGCGCCGAGGCGCCAGCGCGAACCGGTGAGCAACCGCATCGCCGCCGACCCGGCCAGCGGTTCCACGAGCACGCGCAGCGCGCTCACCAGGTCCCGCACCTCCGGTTCGTCGAGCAGCCCGCCGAGCCCCACGACCTCCACCGGCAGCCCTCGTTCGCGCAGCGCACCGGCGAGCCCGGCCATGTCGGAGCGCCGCCGCACCAGCACGGCCGCGGTCGGCGGGGCGCCCGTCTCGTCGAGCGCCGCGCGCCACTGCTCGGCGATCCGGTCGGCCACCCAGTCCCGTTCGGTGCGCACGTCCTCGACCAGCACGGCGCGGATGTCGCCCGCCCCGGCGCCGTCACGGGCGCGCAGCTCGTCGACCTCCAGCCCGGCGGCGCGCAGCGGCTCGGAGGCCGCGTTGGCGAGGCTGAGCACTTCCGGCGGGTTCCGGAAGCTGGTCAGCAGCCCGTAGCGGCGGGCGGGCACCGGGGTGCCGTCCTCGGCGCGCGGGAAGTCGGTGGTGAACCGGGGCAGGTTCGCGGCGCTCGCACCGCGCCAGCCGTAGATGGCCTGCGCCGGGTCGCCGACCGCGGTGACCGGCAGCGGATCGGTGCCGGGCGCGGCGCCGCCGAACAGGGCGCGCAGCAGCACGCGCTGGGCGTGGCCGGTGTCCTGGTACTCGTCGAGCAACACCGCGCCGTAGCGCTCCCGCTCACCCGCCACCACCTCGGGGTGCTCGGTGGCGAGCAGCGCGGCCAGCGACATCTGGTCGGCGAAGTCCATCGCCGCTTCGCGCCGCTTCTGCTGCTGGTAGGCCTCCAGCAGCGGCAGCAGCGCGGCCCGCAACCGCTGCGCCGCGATGATCTTCGTGAGCTCCTGCGGGAGTTCGGCCCGCTGCCGCTTCGCCCGCGGCGCGTCCTCGATGAGGCGGCTGAGCCGTTCGGCGTGCTCCCGCAGGTGTTCCGGGCGCACCAGGTGCTCGGCGAGCTCACCGGCCAGCGACAGCAGGTAGCTCGTGACGGTGGACGGCACCTTCTCGGTGTCCAGGTCCTCGGTCCAGGTGGACACGACCCGGTGCGCGAGCTGCCAGGACGCGGTCCCGGTGAGCAGCCGCGCGCCCGGCTCCACCGGGATCCGCAGCCCGTGCTCGCCGACGAGCCTGCCCGCGTAGGCGTGGTAGGTCAGCACGGTCGGTTCCTCGGCGAGGACCTGGGTGCGCAGCGCCCCGCTCGGGTCCACCTCGTCGAGCAGGCCCGATCCGGCGAGCCGCCGCAGCCGCGCCCGCACCCGGTCGGCGAGCTGGCGGGCGGCCTTGCGGGTGAAGGTGAGGCCGAGCACGTGCTCCGGGGTGACGAGCCGGTTCGCGACCAGCCACACCACGCGGGCGGCCATCGTCTCGGTCTTGCCCGCGCCCGCGCCCGCGACGACGAGCGCCGGTTCGGCGGGTGCGGCGATCACCGCGGCCTGCTCGGGCGTCGGCGGGTGCAGCCCGAGCCCTTGGGCGATGCGGTGCGGGCTGAGCAGTTCCGACACGCCCCGATCCCCTTCCACGCTCACGTCACCGGTTCCCCGCCGGTTCTAGCACTCACCACCGTCGCCGCAGCTGAGCGCCCCGCCGGCGGCGCCGTCCGGACGGGGCATCCGATCTTGCGGGGAGCCTGCGATCCGCCCGCGCGGGACGACCGGCCGCACCGGCGGGCTCAGCGGCGCTTCTTGGTGGGGGACACCGGCTTCAGCTGCCGCTCGCACTCGCAGTTGCTGTCGTACACGGCCTCCGCGGTGATCGTCGGCCCGTCGTTGAGGCCGGTTACGATCGTCTCGCCACGCTGCGATTCGGCGAGCCAGATCTCGATCTCGTCGGTGAACGCGACCTCGTCCTCGGTGAGTCCCATGGCGGCGCGCAGCGTTCCGGCGAGCCAGGCGGCGACCTCGTCGGGCGAGTGCATGACCTCGTCGGGGTCGAGCATCCGCCGTTCCGCGGCGCTCAACGCGTGCGTCAGCGCGGACCGCTCGACGTATCCGTGGTGGTGCAGGCCGTTCGAGTGCTGCGCCATGACTTCCCCTTCATTGCCGGATCCACGACCAACGTAGCGGCCCGCCGCGCCCCCTTTCGAGCTCCGGCCCGACCTGATCGCGAATCTCACCCCGCAGGCGGGGTGGCCGGCGGCGCGCCGGGGGTGTCGCGCCACCGGCCGCGGACCGGCGAGGGCTGGGCCGGGGCATCGCCGGCCCGACCCGTTCGCCCGGCCGGGACCGCGGGGGTGCGCTCACCGACCGAGCACGGCTCGCCACCGGGTCGGGGATCACGACGACGAGCCGGGTCGGTGCTCCTACTCCGGTGACCGGCCACCATCGCGCAGGGCGAGCGCGCGAATGCAGGCCACGCACGGCATGCCGGCGGCGACGACTTCGGCGCGGTGCACGTCGATCTCCTCCCCGCAGACCGCCCGGTAGCACCACGCGGGCGTCCAGGTGGCGGTGTGCACGACGCGGCGGGTCTCGCCCACCTCGCCGGCCCGGTAGCGCACCGGAACGGGGGTGGGCGTCGGGAGCGGAGCCGTCGAATCGGTCATGCGAGGAGTGTCGGCGGAATCGCGCCGAGTCCGGGAGGCGATCGCCACCCCGCCGCGACGGGGCACGGAACGTACCTCACCGAGCGGGTCAGACCGTAAGTCCCAGTCGTCCCGCCAGCCGGCGGGCCTCGGTGCGCACCATCCCGCCGCCGGAGGTGACCAGCTCACCGGCGATGCCGCGGGCCAGCGGGTGGCAGCGCATCGACTCCTCCCCCGCCTGCACCGCCCGCTGGAGCACGTGCAGCGTCGCGGCGCGGTCCTCGCGCTGGTGGTAGGCGCGGGCCGTTTCGAGCCACAGCCGGGCGCGCCGGTCCACCGAGGGCACCGAGTCCGGGTCGACCTGCACGGCGGCGTCGATCGCGCTCGCCGAGCGGTGCAGGTCGACCTGCACGGACACCGAGGTCACCGCCGCATTGGCCCGGCCGAACAGCGTCCACGGGTGCGCGTACCGCTGCGGCAGCCGATCCGCCATCGCCTCGGCCTGGTCGAGCCTGCGCAGCGCGTCGCCTTCGCGACCGGTCCGGGCCGCGCTGATCGCGCCGTGCAGCCGGCAGGCGCCCCACAGCGCGCGAACCGAGTCGTCCGCCGAATCCAGCCGCGGTTGGAGCAGCGCGGCCGCGTCGTCCACGAGACGCACGGCGTCGTCCTCGCGACCGGTCGCTCGCCACACGTTGCCCACCACCCACGCGGCCCCGGCGAGCGCGGCCGGATCGTCGGCCAGTTCCGCCGACGTCATGCACCGGTCGGCCGCCAGCCGCAGCAGCGCCGAGTCCGCCACCCACGCGAGCAGCTGCTCGGCGAGGGCGTACGCGGCGGACAGCGCGACGTGCGCTTCGCGCCGCTGCGCGCCGTCGAGCATCCGGACCGCGGTGCGGCCGTCCCGGATGATCTGCGGCAGCACCCGACCGACCGATTTCCGCGGTGTGGGCGAGGAATGCCACAGCGCCCAGGCATCGGCGACCCGCTCCCGCAACGCGGCCGGTGCCGGGCAGGACTCCGCCGACACGGTCAGCGCGGTCTCCTCGATGGCCTCGCGCACGGCGGGAACGGCGTCGTGCGAGCAGCGCTCGGTGAAGCCGCCCAGCGGCGCGCCGCCGGTGAGCTCGGCGACGTCCCGCACGCCCAGCGCGCTCGCCAGCTCGACGAGCTTCTCCCAGCGGGGTGTGTGCAGCCGCCCCTTCTCCACCGCCTTCAACCACTCCGGTGATCGCCCGACGAGACCGGCCACGACCGGCCGGGATTTGCCGCGCCGCTCCCGGATGATCTGGATGCGTTCGCCGATGGTCTTCCCTGCGAGTTCGTCGGCCACTGCGACCACCTCTTCGCGGTATCGAGCTGCGCGCGGCCGACCGAGCCGATCACCCGCGGGATCACCAGGCTAGCGAGCCGGAGGTGACGCAGGCCATACCGCTCGGACGTCCCGTCACTGCCCGACCTGGCGGCCTTCCGGGTGGACGGGGCAGGACGGGCGGGCCGGGCAGCGCGGGCAGTCGGAGTTCTCGGCGGCGACGTAGGCGGGGCCGACGCTGGCGGCGCCCGCGTCCTGCACGACGTCCAGCCACACCCGCAGCCGTTCCTCGTCGAGCCCGTCCTGCGCGCGTTCGGTCCACCCGCCCTGCCGGGACGGCTTGGCGACGTAGAGCAGCCGGGCGCCGCCGGGTTCGGCGCGCTCGTCGTCCCCGTCGGAGTCCCCGGACTCCCCGGCGAAGGCACCGAGCGCGGCGGCCAGCTGGTACACGGCGAGCTGCGGGTGCTCCTGCGCTTCGTCCCCGCTGACCGCGGACTTGCTGGTCTTCACGTCCACCACGACGGGCCTGCCGTCGCCGTCGGCTTCGAGCCGGTCGACCCGGCCGCGCAGCCGCAGCCGCGGGCCGCCTTCGCGGCTCGGCACCTCCAGGTCCAGGTCCCGCTCCACGCCGAGCTGGGTGAGTTCGGCGCGGGAGCTCTCCAGCCAGCCGAGGAACGCGTCGAGCATGCCCTCCACCCGGCGCCGCTCGTGCCGGGAGAACCAGGGCGCCCCGGCGTCGACGTGCTGCCACGCCTCGTCGAGGGCGGTGCGGAGCTGTTCGCGGTCGGCGCCTTCGGCGGCCTTCTCCACCAGCGCGTGCACCAGGGTCCCGGTGACGGAGGCGAGTTCGGCGGCATCCTCCCCGCCGTGGCGCTGCACCATCCAGCGCAGCGGGCACTTGCTCAGTACGTCCACTGTGGACGGTGAGATGCGGACCGCTTCGCCCGGCCCGGTCAGCGGCTGCGCGGTGGAGCTCTCCGGCAGGCCGTACCAGGAATCCGGGTCGGCGCCGGGGACTCCGGCGCGGGCGAGGCGGGCGAGCTGGGTCGCCGCGCGCTCCCGGCGGCCCGGCTTGGCCTCTCCGTCGCACACCACCTTGCGCAGCTCGGCGACGAGTTCGCCCAGCACCAGCCCGCGTTCCGGGCGCAGCAGCGGGCGCTGCTCGGCGTCGGTGCTGACGCCCTCCAGCTCGTCGAGGAACCGGGACGGCTGCTCGTCCTCGCCGCGCACCGCGCTCACCAGCAGCGTCCGCCGCGCGCGGCCCGCCGCGACCAGCAGCAGCCGCCGCTCCTCGGCCAGCAGCGGCGCGGTCGCCGACACCCGCTCCTGCTCGTCGACCCCGGCCAGCAGGTCCACCAGCCGGCCGGTGTGCAGCAAGGACCCGCGCAGCCGCAGGTCCGGCCAAGTGCCCTCCTGCACGCCGGGGATCGCCACCACCTCCCACTCGCGGCCCGCCGACGCGTGCGCGGTCAGCACCGACACCGCGTCGCCGGCCGGGGCGGTCGCGGCGAGGCTGCTGCCGGTGATGCGCTGCTTGCGCAGCTCCTCCACGAACCCGGCGATGTCGGAACCGGGTTTGCGGTCGGCGTACTGGGCGGCGGCGTCGAACAGCGCCACCACCGCGTCCAGGTCCCGGTCCGCCTGGGCGCCCGCGATGCCGCCGCGCTCCGAGGCGGCGACCCAGCGCCGCTCCAGGTCGCAGGCCTTCCACACCCGCCACAGCGCCTCTTCCACGCCCTTGCCGGACACTTCGGCGGCGGTCGCCAGCAGCGCGGCGACCTGCCGCGCCGGGCGGGCCGCGGCGTCCTCCAGCCCGGCGAGCCGGTCCCGGTCGTGCAGCACCTCCACCAGCAGCTCACCGCTGGAGCGCTGGCCGCCGGTGGCTTTCTGCAACCGCAGCAGCCCGCGCCGCAACCGGCGCAGCGCCAGCGGATCGGCCCCGCCCAGCGGGGAGGTCAGCAGCTGCTCGGCGGCGTCCGGGTCCAGCGCCGCCGGGTTCGCCGCGCAGTGCACCAGGGTCAGCAGCGGCCGGACCGCGGTGCGGTGCGCGAGCGGCACGTCGTCCACCGGCAGCACCAGCGGCACGCCGGCGGCGAGCAGCGCGCGGCGCAGCACCGGCAACGACTGGCCGGTGGAGCGCACGATCACCGCCATGTCCGACCACGGCACCTCGTCCAGCAGGTGCGCGCGGCGCAGCTGGTCGGCGACCCACGCGGCCTCCTGGGCCTGGGTGCCGAGCAGCCGGACCTGCACCGAGCCGCCGTCACCCTCCGGTGGGCGCAGCGCGCGCTGCGGTCCGGCGCCGGGCAGGCCGTCGATCAGCCTGCCGACGGCGGCGTGCACCGCGGGGGACATCCGGCGCCCGGTGGTGAGCACCTCGGTGCGGTCCGCCGCGGCTCCGGTGAGGCAGCCGGGGTCGGCGCCGCGGAAGGAGAACACCGCCTGGTCCGGGTCCCCGGCGAGCAGGAACTCGCGGGCGGTGCCGCCGAGCCTGCGCAGCAGCGCGAACTGCTGCGGGTCGAGGTGCTGGGCGTCGTCGACGAGCAGGTGGCGCACCCGGTCCTGCTCGGCCGCCAGCAGCTCCGGGTCGGTGTCGAAGGCCAGCAGCGCTTGGGCCACGAGTTCGGCCGCGTCCAGCTCGGCGCCGCCGTGCCCGCCACCGCGCAGCAGCGTCACCTGCTCGTACTGCACGCCGAACCGGCCGGCCGCCACCCACTCCGGGCGGTCGTGCCGCTCCCCCAGTTCGATCAGCTCGGCGGGGCCGATGCCGCGTTCGGCGACCCGCAGCAGCAGGTCGCGCAGTTCCCCGGCGAAGCCCTCCACCGGCAGCGCGGCGCGCAGCGACTCCGGCCAGTCCCGCGCGCCGCCTTCGATGTCCCCGTCGAGCAGTTCGCGCACCAGCGCGTCCTGGTCGGGTCCGTTGAGCATCCGGGGCGGCGGGGCCCCGGTGCGCACCGCCTGCAGCCGCAGCACCGCGAACGCGTACGAGTGCACGGTGCGCACCAGCGGTTCCGGCGCGGTGCGCAGCCCGGCTCCGGCGGTGAGCCGCCGGGTGATCTGCGCGCGCATCCGGGTCGCGGCGGCACGGCCGGAGGTCAGCACCAGCACGTTCTCCGGGTCGGCGCCGCCGCGCAGGATGCGGTCGGCGGCGGCCTCGGCTACCAGCGAACTCTTGCCGGTGCCGGGCCCGCCGAGGACCCGCACGAAGCCGCCGTCACCGTCCAGCACGCGCCGGGCGGGCTCGTCCCAGCGCAGCCGCCGCTCCCCGCCGGAACGGCGCACCAGGACGGGTGCGGAGCGGCGGTGCTGCTCTCCCGGCGCGGAGCGGCGGGACGTCTCGCGCTCCCGGCCGGGGGCGCTGTTCGAGGCGGGCATGCCCCCGATGGAATCACGGGCCGCCGACACCGAAGCCGCAGGCCACGCCGTGCGATCCAGGCGAACCGCACGCGGGGCCGGGGTTCCGCGAGCCGACCCGGGGCCGCGCGGCGCGGTGCCGCCCACCGCGCGGTCGGGCAAACGGTAATTTCCCACCCTTTTCCCATTCTGCTGTGAATGCGGATCAGGAACTCCCTTGTGGACACATCAATTCGCTGGCCAGGGCCGATACAGAACAGGACAGAAAAGCGGCGCCGAGGCCCCGAAGGGCCCAGGCGAATAATTCTTTTGGTGGTACGAACCAATTTTGGGTTCTGCGAGAGTCCCGCTGTGCTGCGGACCCCGACCGCGGCCCCCAGAACACGGGAACCCCGAAGGAGGACCAGTGGGCAAGCTCCGCAAGAACGTGCTCACCCTGGCCGGTACCGGTGTCGCCGTCGCCTGCGCGGCCACCCTGTCCGCCGCGCCCGCGCTCAGCGCGAACCAGGACGTCGCGCCGAAGGCCGAGAGCCCCGTCGCGGCCTCGCCCTACCTCTACAACGGCTGGGGCAACCCGCCGTCGCCGGGCGAGGTGCAGCAGGCCAGCGGGGTCAAGGACTTCACGCTCGCCTTCATCAACGCCGACGGCACCTGCAACCCGGCCTGGGACGGCACCCGGCCGCTGGACGGCCAGGACAAGGCCACCATCGACGAGATCCGCGCCGGTGGCGGCGACGTCGTCCCCTCGATCGGCGGCTGGAGCGGCAACAAGCTCGGCGAGGTCTGCACCGACGCGCAGTCCCTGGCCGGCGCCTACCAGAAGCTGATCGACGCCTACGACCTCAAGGCCATCGACGTCGACATCGAGAGCACCGAGGTCGAGAACCCCGCCTCCCGGGACCGCGTGATCGAGGCCCTGAAGATCACGAAGGAGGCGAACCCGGGCATCAAGACCGTCGTCACCTTCGGCACCACCACCACCGGGCCGAACGAGAACGGCACGGCGATGCTGGCGAAGGCCGCCGAGATCGGCGCGGACATCGACGTGTGGACGCAGATGCCGTTCGACTTCAACGGCACCGACATGGCGCAGGACACCATCACCACCACCGAGGCGCTCAAGGAGCAGGTGGCGACGACCTTCGGCTACGACGAGGCCGCCGCCTACGCCCACGTCGGCATCTCCTCGATGAACGGCGACACCGACCAGGAGGCCGAGCACGTCGACGTGGCCGCCTTCCAGAAGATGGCGGACTACGCCAAGGAGAAGGGCCTCGGCCGCTTCACCTTCTGGTCGGTCAACCGCGACCGGCCGTGCGACGGCGGTGGCGACGCCAGCAGCTGCAGCGGCGCCGAGCAGCAGCCGTGGGAGTACTCGTCCATCGTGGCGGGCTTCGCCGGCTGATCCGGCAGCTCGCGCGGGACTGCGCCGCACGGTCCAGCACCGGCTGGGCCGTGCGGCGCCACACCGCTCCACCGTCCCCCCAGTTGATCTTGCCGTGCTATCATCGCGGCGGTTTCATGCGGGAACAGCGAAGTCGGGGGACACCGGGCCGCGCGTCCGATCGCCACGCCCCGCGAACCCGTCTCCCTCAGCACGACGTCCGCTCAGGACGGCGTCGGTGCCTCGCACGCCGCCGAGACCACCGCGACGCGCCTCGTCGCGGGCACCGGCACACACGGGTGGGACGTAGTGCAGAAGCTCGATGACTGGCGCAAGGGCCGCCGCAGCATCCGCGACCGCCTCTACGGCGTGGTCCTCATCCCCGGCATCGCGCTGCTGGTGCTGTGGACGACGATCAGCGGCGTCACCCTCTACGACGGGTTCCACCTGCGCGGCATCGCCGCCGGGGTGCGCGACGTGTCGCTGCCCGCGATGCGGGTCCTGGCCTCGGCGCAGAAGGAACGCACGCTGAGCCTGCTGTACGCGACCGCGCCGGACCAGGCCGCGCCCGGCTCGGTGCGCGACCGGCTCGACCGGCAGCGCGCCGCCACCGACGGGGCGCTGACCGCGATGCGCGAAGCCGCCGACCCGACGCTCCAGCAGGCGCCGGACGCGGTCGCCGACCGGATGCGCTCGCTCGACGGGATCATCGCCGAACTACCCGTGATCCGGGCCGAAGTGGACGGTGCGCAGACCGACCGGGCGCGGATCCACGGCTACTACAACGGGTTCGTCGACGCCGGGTCCGCGCTGTTCGAGCAGCAGGCGCGGTTGTTCCCCGACTCGACGGTCACCCAGGGCGGGCTGCGCGCGGCCGGGTTCTTCACCGCCGCCGACCGGATGTCCCGGGCCGCCTCGCTGGTCACCGACGGGCTGCGCGGCGGCACCTTCACCGCCGCCGACCACCTGGAGTTCACCCGGCTCAGCGGTGCCTACCACCTGGAACTGCGGTCCCAGGCCGACTCGGCGCCGCCGGGCGTGCGGGCCCGGTACACCGAGATCACCTCCGCCCCGCAGTTCCGGCACCTCGCCGAGCTGGAGGAGCAGCTCGTCGCGCTCGGGCCGTGGTCCGATTCGGACCCGTCCGTCGCGGGGCCGCCGTCGATCGACGTGAACGACTGGCTGATCACCAGCGACCTCGTCGCCGACGACCTCACCACGCTTGCCTCCACCCAGGCGCAGCGCACCGCCGCGGCCGGGATGGAGGCCGGGGACCGCAACCTGCTCCAGGTGGCCGTGGGCAGCGTGCTCGCGCTGCTGGTGGTGCTGGCGGCGATCCTCGTCGCGCTGCGGGTGTCCCGCGGGCTGTCCCGGCGGCTCAACGGCTTGCGCGACGACACGCTGGTGCTGGCCGACGGGCAGCTCCCGGAGATCGTGGCCCGGCTGCGCCGCGGTGAACGCGTCGACCTCGATCGCGAAGTCGCCCACCTCGACTACGGCCGCGACGAGATCGGTCAGGTCGCCGAGGCCTTCAACACCGCGCAGCGCACCGCCGTGTCCGCGGCGGTGCAGGAGGCGCAGGCCCGCGAAGGCGTGCACACCGTGTTCCTCGGCATCGCCGGGCGCAGCCAGGCGCTGGTGCACCGGCTGCTCACCACGATCGACCGGCTGGAGCGCGAGGAGCAGGACCCGGACCGGATGGCGCTGCTGTTCGGCCTGGACCACCTCGCCACCCGGGCGCGGCGCAACGCCGAGAACCTGATCATCCTGGGCGGTGGCCGGCCGGGCCGCCGCTGGTCCCGCCCCATCGAGCTCGCCGACGTGCTGCGCAGCGCCGTCGCCGAGACCAAGCACTACGCGCGGGTGCGGGTGCAGCGGCCGCCGGACCTGGCGCTGCACGGCGACGCGGTCGCCGACACCGTGCACCTGCTGGCGGAGCTGCTGGACAACGCCACCTCGTTCTCCCCGCCGGAATCCCGGGTGAACATCCACAGCCACACCGTGGCCCGCGGCGTCGTCGTCGAGGTGGAGGACCGCGGGCTCGGCCTCGCCGACGAGGACCTGGAGGCGGCGAACGCGATGCTGTCCGGGCCGCCGGAGTTCGACGCGATGGCGCTGCGCTCCGACAGCAGGCTCGGGCTGTTCGTGGTGGCGCGGCTGGCGGACCGGCACGAGATCTCGGTGGAGCTGCGCACCTCCGCCTACGGCGGGACGCGGGCGGTCGTGCTGCTGCCGTCGAAGCTCATCGTGGAACCGGTCGAGCCGGACCCGGCGGAGGCGCACACCTCGCAGCTCCCGCGGATCCGCGCGGAGGAAGCGGCGACCGCCGGGGCGATCGAGCTCGCGGACACCGGCTTCGAGACGGCGCTGCCCGCGGACGCCTGGCCCGCGGACGCCGAGACCGCGCGCACCAGCGTCGCGAACACCGCGGACGCGCGGTCGGACGAGGTCTCCGGACCGGATTCCGGCGCGGCCGCGGCGGAATCCACCGGCAGCGCGGCGGACGCCGACCCCGTCGGCACGACCACCGCCGACGCCGAGAGCACCGATCCGGCGTTCCCGACGGCAGAACACCCCGATGCCGGCCCGGCCGCCGACGACCGCGCCGCCGACGAATCCGGGCCCGAGGACTCGACCGCGGCGGAGGCGGCGGCCCCGGACCCGGAGGACGTCGATCCGGCCACCGCGAACCCCGCCCCCGGCTCCCGGGACGGCGAAGACGCTCCCGCCGCGGGAGGAACCCCGGCGGCCGCGGACTCCGACGAGCATCCCTGGCCGTCCGACGCGGAGGATCCGGACCTAGCGGGCACCCGCGCCGACGACTCCGCGACGCTGGAACGAACGCCACCCGAGAGGTCAACCGAAGTCACCGCTTCGGGCGACGACTCCCCGCCGGAGCGCGGCTACCGTGCGGACGGAGGGGAACCGATCGAGCCCGGGCAACACGCCGAACCGGCGTTCGACGCGGCATGGCCGACCGAGGAACCCGCCGGCGACGCGGATCCGGTCACCTGGCCGGAAGACCCGGATCCGGCGATCACCGATCCCACCGGGCATCGGTCGATCACCGGCCCCGCGCCCTCCGGCGCCACCGACGCGGACCAGGCCACGACCGACGACACTGGAGCGGACGGCGCCGCGGAACCGGGCGCTCCACCGGTCCCGCTGCCGCGCCGCCGCAAGAAGGCCAGCCTCGCCCCCGAGCTGGCCCGCGAACGACCCGAAGAGGAGGACGCGTCGACAGCGGGATCCCGCTCCGCCGCGGAGATCAGGTCCCTGATGTCGGCGATCCAGCGCGGCACCGACCGCGGCCGCAAGACCGACCCGGACTCGGGCACGACCGATGAGTGAGGGATGCGCAGTGCAGGACATGAGCACCACGACCGACTTCGAGCTGGGCCGGTTGCTGGGTGATCTGGTCGGCCGAGTCGCGGGGGCCCGCCACGCCGTCGTGCTCTCCACCGACGGCTTGGTGGTCGAGCACTCGCCGGAACTGTCCGCTGTGGACGCCGAGGCGCTGGCGGCGACGGCGTCCGCGCTGCACGGGCTGGCGCGCGGCACCGGTCGCCGGTTCGGCGGCGGCTGCATCCGGCAGACCGTGGTGGAGATGGATCACGCGTTCCTGTTCGTCACCGCCGCCGACAACGGTTCCTGCCTCGCGCTGCTGGGCGAGGAGCACGCCGACGTGGGCCTCATCGCCTACGAGATCAACCTGTTCGTCCAGCGGGCGGGCCGGGCCATCGAGTCCGCACCCCGCTCCCGGCTGACGCCGACGGCGACGTGACCTCGCGGCGGACGGGCGGGGACGGGTGGCGCGACAGCGCCGCCGGCCCGCTCGTGCGCCCGTACGCGATGACCCGCGGCCGCACCCGCGCGGCCGCCGCCGAGCTGGACCGCGGCACCCTCGTCGTCGCGGTCCCGGAACCGGACGACGCGGCCGAGTGGGACGCCGACCGGGAGCGGATCCTGCTGCTGTGCGCGCGGCCGAGGTCGATCGCCGACCTGGCCGCGGCGCTGGAGATCCCGGTGGTGGTGGCGAAGGTCCTGGTCTCGGACCTGCTCGACGAGGGTGCGCTGAGCGTTCCGCTGACCCCGCAGCGCCCACCGGACCACGACCTGCTGCAGGCCGTGCTCGATGGCATTCGCCGCTTGTAATAGCGGCTGCTCCCCGGCGCCGGCCCGCCGCTCCGATCACCTGGTCCTGCCGGGCCCGTTGCTCTGCGAGACTGCCCGGGTGGACGAGGAAACCTTGGAACGGGTGCGGGCCGTGGTCGTCTCCATCCCCGCCGGATCGGTGCTCGGCTACGGCGACGTCGCGGAGCTGGCCGGTCTGCGCTCCGCGCGGCTGGTCGGCCGGATCCTCGCCGAGGACGGTGCCGACATCCCCTGGCACCGGGTGCTGCGCTCCGACGGCAGGACCGCCGAGCACCTCCGCAGGCGCCAGCTGGAGCTGCTGCGGGCGGAGGGCGTGCTCGCCGACGGCCCGCGCGTCAACATGCGCCGCTACCGCTGGTCCGGCCCGGCCTGATCGTCCGCGCCGCCGGGACCGAGCGCCGCGGGATCAGCCGTCCCGGTGGACCGGCCGCCGCAGTAGTCGGGCCGTCGCAGCGCCGACCGCCCCGTGGACCGACCGCCGCAGTGGATCGGCCGCAGGGTCAACCGCCGAGGTGGATCGAGCGCCGCGGGATCAGCCGTCGCCGCGGGCGAAGCGGGGTGCCTCGTCCGCGATCAGGCGGACCAGGGCCGCGGTCCGGGCGCGCTCCGGCAGCACGTGCGGCAGGTCTTCGCGGGCGATCGGGGCCGCCGTGACCGGGCCGACGCAGGCGATGAGCACGTTCGTCCGCAGCGCCGCCAGCAGCGCCTCGCCGCGGCCGGTCCGCCGCGCCCGCGCCAGGAAGTTCGTCGCGGCGGGCGCGCTCGTCAGCGGCAGCACCCGCACCTCGCCGTCGATCACCGCGTCGATCAGCGCGTCCAGCGGCCCGAGGTCGACCGGGTCGGTCCAGCGGTACACCACGATCGGCAGCACCTCGGCGCCCGCCGCGCGCAGCCGCTCCCGGAAGTCGGTCATCGGATCGCCGTGCAGCTGCACCACGACCCGCGCCCCGGCCACGCCCTGCGCGAGCAGCCGGTCGAGCACGTCGGCGACCTCCTCGGTCGGCGCCGTGTAGCTCTCGCGCAGCCCGGCGCCGCGGATCGCGCCGCGCGCCTTCGCGCCCCGCGCCAGCAGTTCCGCCGAGCCGAGGTGCGCCAGCAGCCGCTCCCCCGCGCCGCGCGCCCGAGCCGACTCGATCCAGCCGCCGAACCCGCTGCCGGTCACCGCGACCACGTGCTGCACCGGCCGGGCCAGCACCGCTTCGGTCGCCGCGGTCAGCTCGGCGTCGTCGCCGACCGGGACGGTGTGCATCGCCGCGCCGTAGCGCACCCGGGCGCCGCGGCGGGCCAGCAGCGCGCCCAGCTCCGCCGCCTTGCGCTCGGCGGTGATGCCCGCGGTGAACCCGCGCAGCGGTTCGGTGTCCTCGACGTCCTCTGCCACCGCACCATCGTCACATGCGCGCGGGCGGGCGCGCCGGGGCGGGTCAGAGCACTTCGAGCACCATCTGCGACGCGTGCTCCAGCCCGCCCAGCGAGGCCGTGGTGGACCGCGGGTGCAGCGCGTGCACCGCGAGCCGGAACAGCAGCGCGCGCAGCAGCGCCTGCGGCCAGTCCGTCAGGTGCGACCAGCGCTCCACGATCGCCGCGTCCGAGCCGCCCCAGGACAGCGCGTCGATCACCGCGACCGCCGCCGCCCACTCCGCGGGCCGCCAGAACGGGGAGAAGTCGATGATGCCGGGCGGGGCGTTGCCCGCGAACAGCACGTTGCCGAACAGGTCGCCGTGCACCACCTGCGGGCGCAGCTGGGTGCGGCGCCGCGATCCGGCGAGCACGTCGTAGAGCCGGCCGCCCTTGTCCAGCGGCAGCGGGTAGTCCTCCTCGCCCCACGACATCCGGTCCGCGAGCGCGTAGATGTCCTGCCGCGCGTCGAGGAACCGGGGCCGGGTGAGCACGCTGCTCGCCGCGTGCAGCCGCAGCGACATGGCGACGACCTCGTCGTGCCGCGGTTCCGGCCGTCCGGTGATGTCGCGGCTCGCGGACCAGCCGGAGACCACCCAGCGGCCGTCGGTGGAGCGGACCGGTCTGCCGACCCGCACCTCGTCCGGTTCCAGCAGGTCCAGGGTCTGCGCCACCCAGGCGGCTTCGGCGGTGTTCGCGGCCGGTTTGAGCACGACCTCGCCGCAACGCCAGGCGACGCCGCCGTTGAGCAGTTCGGCGTCCTCCCCGCGCGCACCGAACGCCGCTCGTACGTGCGACGGGGGCGGCTCCGGAGTTCCAGTCACGGCGCAGACGCTACATCGGAGATCCCCGAATGGGGGTCAGGCGCTCCGCAGATCATGGTCCGGGGGAAATCGTGAACCGGGCGGCGGCGCGGCCCGACGACGACCGGCCCGGCCCCCTCGTGTGCGGGGGCCGGGCCGGTACCACCTGCGCTGAGCAGGGAATGTCGCCGTTCTTCGCGCGGTGGCTCGGCCACCGCGCACCGCCCGGACGCGGGCGGCGGGGTCGATCAGTAGGTCGGCAGGCTCGGGTCGACCTCGTTCGCCCATCCGAGGACACCGCCACCGACGTGGACCGCGTCCGAGAACCCGGCCTTGTGCAGCGCGGCGAGCGCCTCGGCGGAGCGGCCGCCGGACTTGCAGTGCAGCACGATCTGCCGGTCCTGCGGCAGTTCCGCCAGCGCGGCGCCGGACAGGATGCGGTCCTTCGGGATGAGCGTGGATCCGTCGATCTTGACGATCTCGTACTCGTGCGGCTCCCGGACGTCGATCAGCTCGAACTTGTCGCCGCGGTCGAACTTCTCCTTGAGCTCACGCGGAGTGATCGTGCTGTTCACCGCGGCCTGCTGCGCGTCGTCCGAGACGACGCCGCAGAACGCTTCGTAGTCGATCAGCTCGGTGATCTTCGTCGCGTTCGGGTCCTTGCGGATCTTGACGGTGCGGTAGCTCATCTCCAGCGCGTCGTAGATCATCAGGCGCCCGAGCAGCGTCTCGCCGATGCCGGTGATCAGCTTGACCGCCTCGGTGGCCATGATCGAACCGATGGAGGCGCACAGCACGCCCAGCACGCCGCCCTCGGCGCAGGACGGCACCATCCCGGGCGGCGGCGGCTCGGGATAGAGGTCCCGGTAGTTCGGGCCCTTCTCCTCCCAGAACACGCTGACCTGGCCTTCGAACCGGAAGATCGAGCCCCACACGTAGGGCTTGCCGGACAGCACCGCCGCGTCGTTCACCAGGTAGCGGGTCGCGAAGTTGTCGGTGCCGTCCAGGATCAGGTCGTAGTCGGCGAAGATGCCCAGCGCGTTGTCCGAGGACAGGTGCACCTGGTGCAGGTTGACCTGGACGAACGGGTTGATCTCGGCGATCGAGTCGCGCGCCGACTCCGCCTTCGGCCTGCCCAGGTCGGACTGGCCGTGGATGACCTGGCGGTGCAGGTTCGACTCGTCGACGGCGTCGAACTCGACGATGCCGATGGTGCCGACCCCGGCCGCGGCCAGGTACAGCAGCGCGGGGCTGCCGAGCCCACCGGCGCCGATCACCAGGACCTTCGCGTTCTTCAGCCGCTTCTGCCCGTCCATCCCGACATCCGGGATGATCAGGTGGCGGCTGTAGCGCGCGACCTCTTCCTTGGTCAACTCCGCCGCCGGCTCGACGAGCGGCGGTAGCGTCGTTGCCTGGGCTGAATCGCCGGACATCTCCCAGCTCCTCCTCAGTGGTCCTCACCTCGTCGTTCACCCGCTGGCGCGAGCACGACGAGCGTCCGCGCCCGAGTTCGGCGGGGCCGGACGGGCGCGGAAGGTGCAACGCCAGAGTGGCGGATGGTCTTCCCGCTTCCCAAACTACTCCCACCATGCGGGAACGGAGTGGTCGAGCGCACCCGCCTCAGCTGCCTGATCCGCCGACGGGGAACGGCCAGGCGTTGTACTTGCAGACGAAGCCGTCGGCGGGGATCTCGGTACCCTGCGGCACCGCCTTGTTCAGTTCGTGCAGCTCGTTGTTCGACGTGCTGAACGTCTGCTGCATCATCACCGGCGCCAAGCCGCCCTGCTCCCCGCACGGCACGTGCCCGTTGCCGAAGACGTGGCCCACCTCGTGGTTGATCGCGTACCGCCGGTAGGTGCCGATGTCGCCCTCGAAGGCGACCGCGCCGCGCACCCAGCGGGCCGCGTTGATGTAGACCCGGTCGGAGATCCGGCAGGACGTGTCGAACGGCAACCCGCTGCCGTAGCCGCAGATCTCCCGCGCCGTGTTCTGGCTGACCAGCGTCACCCGGAAGTCCGGGGACGCCGAGCCGTCCACCCGCTGCAGCGCGATGTCGCCCGCCTCCGGGTTGGTCCAGCTGCGCGGGTCGGCGAGGGTCTCCTGGGTGAGCTGGGCGAACGAGTCGTTGCCCTCCGCGAGCTTCACCCCGACCTCGACCTCCACGGTGTAGCGGTACAGGTCGCCGCCGGTGCCGACCTTCGGCGAGGTGCCGGGCAGCACGGTGAAGGTGCGCCCGCCGACCTCCGGCACCGGGGAGCCCGGCGGGAGTTCGGCGGAGAACATGTCCGCGCGGTAGGTCCGGCCGGGCGGCGCCTCGGTCACGACCGGGGCCTCCGGCACGTCCGGTGCCCGCAGGTGCGAGGTGCCGCCCTCGCCGAGCTGCTGGGCGTCCGGGTCGACGGACTGGAACACGGCCAGCGCGGTGACCACCACCAGCAGCGGGACCGCGTAGATCCGCCAGCCGTACAGCGACCAGGCCCCGTTCCGCGTGCGCCGCGGCGGTTCCGGCTCGTCCAGGTCGTAGTCGCGCTCGTCGAACGGCCGCCACGAGGCCGCCAGCGGTTCGTCGGGGCGGGGCGTGCGGCGCGCGTGGGGGGCGGCGGAACCGCCCGCCGGGTCCGAACGGCCTGCGGCGGCGTCACGGGGTCGTCTCGGGGGGCGCGGCACGGTACAAGCCTGCCACAGCACGATCGTGGCCAACGAGGCTGTGGCCAGCGGGATCCGCCGCCGATTCGAAGATCACCCGTTTCGGGGCGGCTGGTCACCAATGCCCGAGTTCGACCTCGTCGAGCATGCCGAGCACCGCCGCGGCCACCACCCGCGGCCGCTCCAGCTGGGCGACGTGCCCGGTGCGCGGCAGCACCAGCAGCCGTCCGCGCCGCAGCTCGCGGGCGGTGCGCGGCGCCTTGCGGACGCCGACGACGCGGTCGGCGGCGCCCCACACCACCAGGCTCGGGGCCTGCACCAGCGGCAGCAGCCGCCACGGGGAGCGCCACGGCGGCGCGAGCCAGGAGCGGACCAGCCCGGTCGTGGTGCGGTCCAGCGCGGCCTCGGCCCAGTCGAACCCGGCGCGCTCCCGGAACTCCTCGACGACGGCGTCCAACCGGTCCGCGGGCACCGCGCCCGGCTCGGCGAAGCACAGCTCCAGCAGCCGCCGGGCCCGCTCCCCCGGCGGTACCGCGGCCAGCCTGCGGCGCACCGCCGGGCCGAGCAGCGGCAGCCGGGTCAGCGGGATGCGCGGGTCCGACATCCGCCGCGGGTCCGGGCGCAGGTCGGGCACGGCCGGGGAGATCAGCGTCAGCGAGGCCACCAGGTCCGGCCGGTGCGCGGCGACGAGCACCGCCACCGCTCCGCCGAAGGAGTTGCCCACCAGGTGAACCGCGCCGGCCCCGGACTCCTCCAGCAGCCGGATCACCACGTGCGCGTGCTGCTCGCCGGAGTAGTCGAAGCGGTCCGGCGGCACCGAGCGCCCGAACCCGGGCAGGTCCACGGCGAGGCCGCGCAGGTTCGGCGCGAGCGCCGCCGCGAGGTCCGTCCAGTTCGAGGCGGATCCGGCGAGTCCGTGCAGGTAGACGGCGGTCTCCGCGCCCGGCCCGCCCGTCTCGCGGACGTGCACCCGCAACGGACCGGATTCGGTGATCAACGGCACGTGCCTGCCGGGCGACGGCACGCCGGGCAACCGCGCCGGGACGGCGCCGAGCCGGAGCGGAACCCTGGTCAGCCCGCCGCCGGGTGCCGCCGCGTCGAGGTGTCGCGGGCTCGTCCGCATGGTTTCAGCATGCCCCGGGAGTGCGACGCGGCGCCGGATGAGGTCGAGAACGGCCTTTACCGGCGAGTAAGGTTGTGCTTCCCGGCTGGAGAAGCCCAGCACGTGACGGAAGGACGGGTGGAGGCAGGCATGACGGAGACCGCCGCGCAGCCGAGCAGGGGCGTTCGGCTGCCCCGCGACGCCCGCCGGGCACAACTGCTCACCGCTGCCCAGCACGTGTTCGTCACCAACGGCTACCACGCGGCCGCGATGGACGACATCGCCGAGCACGCGGGCGTCAGCAAACCCGTCCTCTACCAGCACTTCCCCGGCAAGCTGGAGCTGTACCTGGCGCTGGTGGAGATGCACGGCGGCGAGCTGGTGCGCCGGGTCCGGCAGGCGATCGAGACCACTCCGGACAACAAGCAGCGGGTGCGCGCGGCGGTCGGCGCGCTGTTCGAGTTCGTCGACGGCGAGGGGCAGGCGTTCCGGCTCGTCTTCGAATCGGACCTGCGCGGGGAGCCGTCGGTGGACAAGGCGGTGGACGGCGCGCTGTCGGACTGCGTGGACGCGGTCGCCGAGGCCGTCACCGCGGACGCGGGCCTCGACCCGGAGCGGGCGCGGCTGCTGGCGTTCGGCCTGGTGGGGCTGAGCCAGGTGACCGCGCGCTACTGGCTGGACGAGACCGAGTCGGTGCGCCGCGACGAGGCGATCACGCTGATCACGACGCTGGCGTGGAAGGGCCTCTCCGGCTTCCCCCTCCAGAACGGCTGAGCCGCGGACGGCCCGCCCGACCGAGGTCGAGCGGGCCGTTCATCCGGCGCGGGCGCGGTCCCGCTCAGCCGGGGATCAGCTCGACGATGCGGTCGGCGACCTCGTCGGTGCGCTCCAGCGGCAGCATGTGCCCGGCGCCGGAGTAGAGCAGCAGGCGCGCGTCCGGCAGCGCGTCGGCGATGCGCCGGGCGTGCGGCAGCGGGCACAGCCGGTCCTTGAGCCCGGCGAGCACCACGACGGGGATGTCCCGCAGCGCGGCGAGCGCGTGCACCCGGTCGTGCTCGGCGAGCGAGGCGCGGAACCCGGCGAGGCTCGCGGGGTGGCAGGCCGCGACCCAGTCGGCGGTGGCGGCGACGTCCTCCGCGGCCGGAGAACCGCCGAACAGCAGCCAGCGCATGCCGGGCCGCAGCGGCCGGGAGTTCCGCGCCAGCCGTCCGCCGCCCGCCTTCGCCAGCAGGCCGCGCACGCCGAGCTCGGCGCGGTTCGCGACGGCCGCGACCGGCGCGGGCAGGCCGAGGGTGGGTGCGACCAGGTCGCCGCTGGAGGTGGCGACGAGTGCGGCGCCGGCGATCCGCGCCGCGAACAGCTCCGGGTGCCGCTCGGCCAGGGCCATGATCGTCATGCCGCCCATGGAGTGCCCGGCGAGCACGATCGGCCCGGTGGGCACCCGCTGCTCGATGAGCTCGGCGACGTCGTCGGCGCAGCGCTCGATGGTGGCCGAGCCCGCGGGCGCCGGATCGGATTCGCCGTGCCCGCGCAGGTCGAACCGCAGCACCCGGACGTCCGCCTGGTGCAGCACTTCGTCGATGACCCGGTCCCAGGTGTGCGTGGTGAGGGTCCAGCCGTGCACGAGCAGCAGCGTGCTGCCCGCGTCGGCGGGGCCGTGCTCGTGCACCCGGAGCCGGACGCCGTCGCCGGTGGTGAAGGTGCTCGTGTCCGCGCCGGAGGCGGTGGTGGTCATGGCGGTCCTGTTCTGGGAGGAGGGGTCAGCGGATGAGGAACGACTTGCGCCAGAAGGGCATGCCGGGCCCGCCGATCAGGCCCGCCTCGTCCAGGAAGCCCATGATCTTCTCGCCACCCCAGTGCAGGGTGTGCTGGAAGTGCGGGTTCCGCCACGCCGCGGCGTGCGCGTCCCTGGGCCGCAGGCCGACGGCCGCGTACACCCGCGGGTTGATCAGGCTGAAGCAGATCGCGTAGGAGACCAGCGCGGTCGCGAACTGGTGCCAGGCGCGTTCGGCCGGGCCGCACCCGGCCATCCGCCGGACCACCTCCTCGCGGGCGAAGGTGACGTGCCGCGCCTCTTCGAGCACGTGGATGCGGTTGACCATGCGCACCAGCGGCTGCACGGACTCGTCGTTCATCTGGTCGCGCTGGAAGCGGTCCAGGATCTCCTCGGCGACGAGGATCGCGGCGTACGCGGAGGGCCCCTTGAGGATCGCGGGCAGCACCCGCCCGGCCTGGCGCAGCAGCGGCACCGGCCCGTAGGCGGGGGCGCCGACGCGGCGGACGGCCTTGCCGAACATGGTGGAGTGCCTGCACTCGTCGGCGATCTCGGTGAGCGCGTAGTGCGCGTGGTCGGTGCGCGGGTCGGAGTCGTAGAACTCCTTGAGCAGGATCTGCATCAGCAGCACTTCGAACCACAGGCCGTTGGAGGCGATGCTGGCGAACTCGTGCTTGGTCAGCTCGACGCGCTGCGCCCGGTCGAGGCGTTCCCACAGGTCCGTGCCGTAGAGGCTGCTGCGGTGGAACGGGATGTAGGGGGCGTCGTCGAGCAGCGGCGCGTCCCAGTCGATGTCGACCTCGGGGTCGTAGCTGTTCTTCGCCGACGACTTCAGCAGCCGGGCGGCGGTCTTCTCCCGGTCGTTCACCTGCGCGGTCCTGGTCATCTCGGGGCCTCCCTGGCTGCCACCGGCATTGCATGTTACTTCTAGTAACAGCTACCTTGGGTAGCGTGAGCCACCACACCCGGCCTGTCAAGGTCGTCCCGGACCCACCGCCGCGCGGCGACGCCCGCCGGGAGCGCTGGCGGGAGCACCGCGAAGCCCGCCGCGCCGAATTCGTCGAAGCCACCGTGCGCGCCATCGGCCAGCACGGCGCCGACGTCGGCATGGACGAGATCGCCGCCGAGGCCGGCGTCAGCAAACCCGTGCTGTACCGGCACTTCCACGACAAGAGCGACCTCTACGTCGCCGTCGGCGAATGGGGCACCGAACTGCTGATGCGGCGGCTCGCCCCCGAGATCGCCGCCGACGGCAGCCCCAACGAGCGCATCCGCCGGATGCTCGACGCCTACCTCGGCGTCCTGGAGCAGTACCCGGACCTGTACCGGTTCGTCGTGCGCCGCACCTTCACCGACAAGCCGGTGCGCTCCGACCCGGTCACCGCGGAGAAGACGGAGATCGCGAACTCGCTGTCCCGGCTGCTCGGCGAGTACCTGCGCGCGCTGGGCCTGGACTCCGGCGGCGTGGAGCCGTGGGCGCACGGCCTCGTCGGCATGGTGCAGGCCAGCGGCGACTGGTGGCTGGAGCGGCAGTCGATGAGCCGGGACGACCTCACCGACTACCTGACCCGCATCATCTGGCACGCCATCGACGGGGTGCTGCGCTCCGGCGGCATCGTGCTCGACCCGGACGAGCCGCTGGAGCCGAGCACCGGCCTGCGGCTGATCACCGACACCGGCGGCGGGAGCTGACCGCGGAAGGAGCGACCATGTCCGAGGAGACCACCGTCGACGCAGGCCCCGACGAGGAGTACGAGGGCGAGGCGGTGCTGTTCACCGCCGAACGCGAGGTCCCGGTGTCGGTGGTGCTGCGCGGGCACTTCCAGCCGATCGACGGCCGCTTCCACTGGTACGGCCGGGTCGCCGCGGACGACGCGGTCGCCGAGCTCGCGGCCGGGCGCCGGACCGAGGTCGTGGTGCGCACCACGCGCGGCGAGGCGGCGGGCAGCCTGTCCGAGCCGGACCCGTGGCACCGCTACCGCATCACCGGCGTGGGCCGACCGCCGTTCTGACGGAACCCCGAAGTCCGATGTGGACGACCCCGGGCACGACGATGCCCCCGGCGGAGCGCTCTCCGGCCGGGGGCATCGCGGCAGATCACTGGACGCCGAAGCCGACCCGCGGGGATTCCGAGGGGCCGATCTCGACGTAGGCCAGCTTGGCGGCGGGCACCAGGTAGCGCCGGCCCTTCTCGTCGGTCAGCGACAGCACCCCGTCGGTGGTCTTCAGCGCGTCGGCCACCAGCGACTCGACCTCGGCCGAGGACTGACCGCTGGCCACGGTGAGCTCACGCGGGCTGTCCACGACGCCGATCTTGACCTCCACGCTTGACCTCCACAATTCGCGAACCGATGCGTACGTCCGAGAGGTTATCCCAGTCCACGCCGGACCCGCCTTCGCCGGTGGCGAACATCGGGAACCCGTCAGCCCAGGCCCAGCCGCGCCATCCGCTTCGTGTGGTTGTTCTGCAAGCGGCGGAACAGCGCGACGATGCCGGTGAGATCGCCCGACCCGGTGATGATCAGTTCGGCGAGCGCGTCCCGCTCGGCCACCACGCGCTGCGCCTGGGTGACCGCCTCGCCCAGCAGCCTGCGGCCCCACAGCGTCAGCTTGTCCCGCAGCGAGCGGTCCTCGGCGCAGGCCGCCAGCACCTCGCGCTCGGCGAACGCGGAGTGCCCGGTGTCGGCCAGCACGTCCAGCACCAGCGTCCGCGTCGAATCGTCCAGCCACTCCGCGACCTCGCGGTAGAAGTCGGCCGCGAGCCCGTCACCCACGTACGCCTTCACCAGCGACTCCAGCCACGAGTGCGGGGCGGTCGAGGCGTTGAACGCGTCGAAGGGCTCGGCGAACGGGGCCATCACCTCGTCCACCGCGACCCCGCGGCGGGCGAGCGCGTCGTCCAGCATCCGGTAGTGGCCGATCTCGGCGGCGGCCATGCTGGCCAGCGCGGCCCGGCCCGACAGGGTGGGCGCGGTGCGGGCGTCCTCGGCGAGCCGGTCGAAGGCGGACAGCTCGCCGTAGGCGAGCGCGGCCAGCAGGTCCACGACCCCCTCGGCGTAGGTGGTGGAGTCGGTGGATCCGGCGGCGGAGGGGTCGAGCTCGCTCATACCGGGCACCTTAACCGCCACCCCGCGCGCCCGGTCCGCGCAGCGGCACGGGCCGACACGCGCGGCGGCCGACGGGCGCTCCGGGAGCTCGCCGCTGGTGGTGCGGGACGTTCCGCGAAAGCTCATCGCACATCGCCGACCTCGATCCGGTTCGGACCAGGTATCCTGGCGGACGCAGAAGCCATGCGGCATCAGGCAACCGGCAGTGGACCCCTCTCCCCGCGCGGGACCCGGCAGGGCTCGACGCGGGCCACGGTCCCACCCCGTGAGCAGCCGGTCGCCCGGGGTCCGTGCGGGAGGCCCGGGCGCGGGCGCCACCTGTGCCCGGCTCATCGGCCGGAGCAGCCGGGGGCGTGGGCGACGGCGTGAGCCGCACCACGATGCCGACCGAACCAGCAGCGGACAACCGCTGATCGAACAGGGGCGCGCGACCATCGCACCGGTGACCACGAGCATGCAGCACGCGAACAACGCGGCCGGCCGCGGCTCGAACGCGGCCACCATGCCGGAGGACGTCACCACGAGTGCAGCCGAGCGATCGGCCGCAGCGCGCCGGTACTGAGAGAGGCGATCACTCTGACCCTCAGCAACGAACGGGCCCCCGAGGCCCCCGAGACCACCAGCACAACCGAGGACGTGCACGCGATCGAGCACAGCGAGAACGGCGCCCCCGCCGTGGAGGCCGCACCGCTGCACGCGGAGAGCACCGTCCCGAACACCCCGACCTTCGCCGAGCTGGACGTGCACGAGGAGATCGTGCGCGCCCTCCGCGAGGCCGGCATCGAGCACACCTTCGCGATCCAGGAGCTGACGCTGCCGCTGGCGCTGCGCGGCGAGGACCTGATCGGGCAGGCCCGCACCGGCACCGGGAAGACGCTGGGCTTCGGCGTTCCCCTGCTGCAGCGGTTGCAGGTCCCCGGCGACGGGACGCCGCAGGCGCTCGTCGTGGTCCCCACCCGCGAGCTGTGCGTGCAGGTCGCCCGCGACCTCACCGACGCGGGCAAGCACCTCGGCATCCGCACCCTCGCGGTGTACGGCGGCCGCCCCTACGAGCAGCAGATCGACGCGCTCAAGCAGGGCGTCGACCTGGTGATCGGCACGCCGGGCCGGTTGCTGGACCTGGCCGAGCAGCAGCACCTGGTGCTGGGCAAGGTCCGCGGCCTGGTGCTCGACGAGGCCGACGAGATGCTGGACCTGGGCTTCCTGCCGGACATCGAGCGGATCCTCGGCATGGTCCCCGAGCAGCGGCAGACGATGCTGTTCTCCGCGACCATGCCGGGCCCGATCATCACGCTGGCCCGCACCTTCCTGAACCAGCCCACGCACATCCGGGCGGAGGAGGCGGACGCGAACGCGATCCACGAGCGCACCAAGCAGTTCGTGTACCGCGCGCACGCCATGGACAAGTCGGAGCTGCTGGCCCGGGCGCTGCAGGCGCAGGACCGCGGCCTGACGATGATCTTCACGCGGACCAAGCGGACCGCGCAGAAGCTCTCCGACGAGCTCGCCGAGCGCGGTTTCGCCGCGGCCTCGGTGCACGGCGACCTCGGCCAGGGCGCCCGGGAGCAGGCGCTGCGGGCGTTCCGCTCCGGCAAGGTCGACACCCTCGTCGCCACCGACGTCGCCGCTCGCGGCATCGACGTCGCCGGGGTGACCCACGTGGTGAACCTGCAGTGCCCCGACGACGAGAAGACCTACGTGCACCGCATCGGCCGCACCGGTCGCGCGGGCCGGGAGGGCGTCGCCGTCACCCTCGTCGACTGGGACGAGGAGAGCCGCTGGAAGCTCATCAACGAGGCGCTCGACCTGGGCAAGCCGGAGCCGGTGGAGACCTACTCCACCTCGAAGCACCTGTACGAGGACTTGAACATCCCGGCGGACGCGACCGGCAGGCTCCCGCTGTCCAAGCGCACCCGCGCCGGCCTCGGCGCCGAACCCGACGAGGACGCGAAGCGCTCCAGCAGCCGCAAGCCGCGCCGCCGCACCCGCAGCGGTTCCGGTATCGAGCAGTCCGGCGGCGAGTCCGCGGCGGGCGAGACCCGTCCCGGCGGCCGGTCCCGGCAGCGCAGGCGCACCCGCGGCGGTGTGAACCCGGACGGCGAGGCCCAGCCCGCCGAGTCCACCGCGCAGAGCGACGGCACCGCGGAATCCGCGGACCGTCCCCGCAAGCGGCGCCGCAGGCGTCGTGGCGGCGGCGGTGGCGCCGGTTCCGGCGGCGGCGAGTCGTCCGGCGACTGATCCCGTTCCGCGAGCGGGCTGCCCGGGAGCGGGTGGCCCGTGGACCGGCCGGGCTTTCCGAGAGCAGTCAGTGAGGAGTGCAGTGGTACGGCCGGAACGGCGGACGCGGTCCGACCTCGTCGCGGTGGTGCTGATCCTGGTCGTGGTCCTCGCGGCCGCCGCGGTGATCTGGTGGCGCAGCGACGCCCGTGCCACCACGTCCGAGCCCGCGGCCGCACCGGCCCCTGTCCTCACCTCCCCCACCCGGGTACCGGCCGCGCTGCACGAGCTGTGGCGCGCGCCGAGCCCGGCGACCCCGGTCCCGGTGGTCGCCGGTTCGACCGCGATCACCGGCGACGGCGGCACCGTGTCCGGCCGGGATCCCGGCACCGGCGCGGTGCGCTGGCGTTTCTCCCGCGACCTGCCGCTGTGCACCGTCGGCGAGGGGTGGGACCGCGCGGTGGCCGTGTACCGGAAATCGGCCAACTGCAGCGAGGTCAGCTCGTTGCAGGGCGACACCGGGGTGCGCGGGCCCGCGCGCAACGCCGACGCCCCGTTCGGCACCCGGCTGCTCGACGACGGCAAGTACCTCACCGCGACCGGTGAGCGGGTGCTGGAGAGCTGGCGCTCCGACCTGGTCCGCACCCAGCAGTACGGGATCATGCCCGCGCTGAAGAACGCGGGGAACAACCTCCGCCGCCCGAACTGCACCTACCCGTCGGTGGCGGTCGGCAGCGAGCGGATCGCGGTGGTGGAGGACTGCCCGGACGACCCGGCGCAGCGCATCACCGTGCTCAAGACCAAGCCGGAGGACGACGAGGAGCCGGAGGAGGTCAGCAGCGCCGTCCTCGGCGGCTCCGAGGCGACCGCCGTCGCGGTCTCCACCAAGCAGACCGCCGTGTACGTACGCGACCGCGGCTCCCTCGTGGTGTACGCGAACTCCACCGGCGGCATCGAGGCCGAGTACCCGCTGCCCACCGCGGGCGCGCCCTTCCCCGACGCCGGGGTGGAGGCCGTCGCGGCCGACCGGGTGTGGACGGTGAACCTGCGCCCCGTCCCCGGTCCGGAGCAGGCCGGGGCCGCGCGGTCGATCTCCGCCGCACTGCACCGGTTCGACCCGGCGATCACCGAGCAGCGCGTGCTGGACGGGCTGGCCACCGCCGGACCGGACCGGCCGTTCCGCGTCGCGGTGCTCGACGACCACCAGTACCGGCAGGTCAAGGACAAGATCGGCGACGTTCCCGGGGCCACCTTCGGCGGCCTGCTGTACTGGAACAACGGTGCCACGACGGTCGCGCTGGACGCCGCCACCTTCGCGCCCCTGTGGGAGGTGCCGGGCGCGCTCGGGCCGGGTGCGCTGCACGGCGGGAAGCTGCTCGTCCCGATGCCTGCGGGCATCGCGGTGCTGGACCGGTTCACGGGCGCGCGCGAGCGGCTGATCCCGGTGGACCGGCAGGGCTGGGACGGTCCGGTGCGCTTGGACTCCGCGGGCACGACCGTCCTGGAACAGCGCGGGCCGAACCTGGTCGCGCTGGGCTGACTCGGCCGGTGCCGGGCTGCTCGGCCGGTGCCGGGCTGGTCGGCCGGTGTTGGGATTCGTCCGGTGTTGCGGTTCGTCCGGTCCCGGCTTCAGCCCGGGATGCCGGATTCGCCGTCGGTGTTCGGAACGAGCGCGGCCCGGAGCCTCCCCACGCCGCCCGCACCAGGATCGCCCAGCCGGTCGGCGGTGACCTCGCGGACGACGTCGAGCGCGGAGCCCGAGGGCCTTACAACCACCACCAGAACCAGAGGGTGCCGAACACCGCCACCAGCACCGCCAGCAGCGCCGCCGCGCCGCGCCGGTCCCGGTTCCGATCGGCGAAGCGCTGCAGCACCAGGGCCAGCACCGCCGCCACCGCATGAGAAACGATCATGGCTGTGCCAGGGCCGTCCTGCCCCTGCCGGGTCGCCCACACCTGCACGCCGATCAGCGCGAGCGCCACCAGCAGCAGCCCCAGCGCCAGCGACCCGGTCAGCCCGCGGAACCAGGTCCCGATCCGGGTGCCCGCGGCGCCGCGGTGGCCGCGCACCGCCGCGGCCTCGGCGTCGTCCGCGTCGAACTCGTCCTCGTCGTGCCACTCGACCCGCTCACGCCGGGGGCGGGTCGGGGACTCCGAGCGGAACGGCACGGCCCCCGGCTGCTCCGCGCCCTCGCCCGGCCGGGTTCCGGCCGCCGGGCGCGGGCGGCGCAGCGTCTGCGGCGCGGGCCGGTGCCGAGCACCTCCGCGCACGGCCTCCTGCTGCGCTCGGCGGGGCATGTCCATGTCGTCGTTCCTCTGGTCCGTCACTCGGCCAACCCGGCCCACGGTTCGGCGGCGGGTGCGGCCTGCTGTCCTTCCGGGCAGTGCGCGCGGAACTCGCACCACGCGCAGCGCCCGCCAGGGTTCGCCGGGAACACGTCCGGCCCGGCCGCTCCCCCCTCGAACGAGTCGGAGGCGGACTGGAGTTCCCCGGCCAGCCGCTCGGCCCGTTCCACGTGCTCGTCGAGGGAGGCTCGGGTGTGCTCCCACGCCCCGACCTGCCCGCTGGGCAGGTGGTGCAGCTCGACCCGTCCGGTCGGCGCGCGCAGCGTCCGCCGCGCGGCGACCGCGTACAGGGCGAGCGCCCGCGATTCCCGGGCGTCCTCGTCGGTGGCCGCGCGCCTGCCGGTCTTGTAGTCGACGATGACCAGCTCGCCGTTACGCCGGTCGATGCGGTCCACCCTGCCCTCGGCGATGATCGAGCCCACCGAGGCCGAGACCCACCGCTCCACCGCGACCGGTTCCGTCCCGGGGGCGAGCCGTTCGACGTAGTCGGCGACCCACCGCTGGGCGCGTTCCCGGTAGCGGGCGGCCTGGACCCGGCCGGCGAAGCCGTCGTCCTTCCAGCACTGCCGGACCAGCAGCACCGCCTTCTCGGCGGTCCGCTGGGCGGGCGGGAGTTCGAAGAACGCCTTCAGCGTGTTGTGCACGACGGCGCCGAGCGTGGCGTTGGCGCGGGCACCGGAACGCGCCGGGGCGGGCCGGTCCAAGTAGGTCATCCGGAACTTGCGCGGGCAACCTTCCCAGTTCGCGAGCTTCGCGGGAGTGACCCGGACGAGCTTGCCGGGGATGCCTTCGAGGCCGAGCTGTCCCTGCACTCGCACCACACTACGCAGCCGGGCCGTCGCGTCGCGTTTCCCCCCGCGCGGCGCCCGGAACTCACCGGATCAGCTGATCACGGCGGTCAGCCCGCGGTGAACACCTCGCTGCCGCTGCTCTTGTCGATCAAGCGCCGCAGCGATTCCGGGGCGGTGGTCTCCTGCCCGATCCGGATCGTCTTGTTCGTGCCGTGGTAGTCGCTGCTGCCCGTCGGCACCAGGTCCAGTTCGGTGGCGAGCTCCCGCAGCTCCTGCCGGGTCGGCTCGTCGTGGTCCGGGTGGTCGACCTCGATGCCGGTCATGCCGCGGGCGGCCAGCTCCGCCACCACCTCGGCGTTCACCACCCGGCCGCGGGCGCGCGCGAACGGGTGCGCCAGCACGGTGACCCCGCCCGCGTCCGCGATCATCTCGATCGCCCGCAGCACGGGGGTGTCGGTGCGCGGCAGGTAGTAGCGGCCGCTGCTGCCCAGGTACCGGGCGAAGGCCTCGTCGACGCTGGCCACCATGCCGGCGCGCACCAGCTGCCGCGCCAGGTGCGGCCTGCCGCCCGGCGAGTCCGGCGGCAGCCCCGCCATCAGCTCGTCCGCGTCGACCGGGAAGCCCTCGGCCTCCATCCGCTCGGCCATCTCCCGCAACCGGCCGCGCCGCTCCGCCCGCAACCTCGACTGCTCGGCGACCAGCGCCGCGGACGTCGGGTCGAACAGGTACGCCAGCAGGTGGACGGTGATGTCGCGGCCGTTCCCGTCCGGGCACGTGCAGGACAGCTCCGCGCCCGGGACGACCCGGATCCGCCCGGCACGGGCGGCCACGGTGTCCGCCGCCTCCGCCCAGCCCGCCGTGGTGTCGTGATCGGTGATCGCGACGACGTCCAGCTCCGCTCCGATCGCCGCGTCGACGAGCTCCGCGGGCGTGTCGGTGCCGTCGGACTCGGTGGAATGGGCGTGCAGGTCGATGCGCAAGCGTGGCCTTTCCGTTCGGGCCGGTCCGTCGACCGGCGGCGGGCTGCGGTCGCCGCGGAGGTCACGCCGCTGCGGCGAAGGCCCGGCTCCTCGACCGGCCCGGCGGACCGGTCTTCCGCTGGGCACAGTCTCGCCGATGGTCCCGGTACCTCCCGAACCAGCCCACGAAGAAGAGCCGGGGCCGCGGGAGATCCCGCGACCCCGGCTCGGCAGCGACCGGTTCAGCTCGGAAGCTTGGCCTTCTTCTTGCCCACCGCCGCGCGACGGGCCTTGAGCATGGAGAAACGCTCTTGCTGGGCCTTCTTCTCCCCGAACACCAGGTAGGAGATCGCGTCCTCCACCTCGTCCGGGTTGGGCACGTACTCGATCCGGTTCAGCGCCTGGATCTGCCCGGCCGACTCGACCACCAACGTGCCGTAGCCGAACATGCGCCCGGCGAGGGTCCGCTGGAAGGTCAGGTCGGTGACCTTCCCGATCGGCATCATCGCCACGTTGGTGGTGAAGATGCCCTCCGCGATCAGGAACCGCTTGTCGGTGACGACGATCCGCTCCACGTACCAGTCCAGCACCTGGTAGGTGAACCGGAGCAGCACGACGAGGCCCGCGTACCAGAGCACGTTCTGCGGCAGGCTCGTGTCCTGCGGCAGCAGTTGGGACACCATGACCACGCCGACCAGCAACCCGATCGCCTCGAACAGTTCCCAGACCAGGCTCGCCCAGTGTCTGCGGAGCCGGATGACCCGGCGTTCGGTGTCGAGCAGGTACTCGTCGGGATCCCTCGGCGCGAACACGTCAACCGCCCTTCGGCGCTGCTACACGAAGATGTTCTGCATGAAGGTGATGACCGCCTGCGCAGCCTCTTGGAGGCTTCCCAGGATGTTGTTCACCAGGTCACCGGCTTGCTGTGGGGCGGAGAAGAGGAAGAAGAGGAGGAACGCGACCCCGGCCCAAGTCAGGATCTTCTTAAGGTTCACTGCGATACACCCCGTCCGAAAAGCCATTGAACACGCTGGCGCCTGCCGATCTGTTGTACCGCACTCGGCGGCTGTAGGGCAGCATTGTCCCGCACTTGGGTCAGTCGTTAGCCGAACCGTCCGGATCAACTACCCTCCGTGTCGGTGAGCATAACCAACGGACCGCTGATCCGGTGCGTCGGCGCCGTCGTGCATGACCCGCGCGGACGATTGCTGCTGGTGAAACGGGCCAACGAGCCCGGCAGGGGCCGGTGGTCGGTGCCCGGCGGCAAGGTGGAGCCCGGAGAAACCGATCGTTCGGCGGTACGGCGCGAACTATCGGAGGAAACGGGACTCTCCGTGATCGTCGGCAGGTGGCTGGGGCGGGTGCTGCGCCCGGCCCCGACCGGGACGTTCGACATCCACGACTACGCGTGCCGGGCCGATGACGTGGTGCTTTCGCCCGGCGACGACGCGGCCGACGCGATGTGGGCGGATGCTGCGAGCTTTGCCACACTCGACGCCGAACACCGGTTGACCGACGGGCTCGCCGCGACCTTGCGGGGTTGGGGGCAGCTCCCGGGCCCGTCCGCCCGGAGCTGAAACCGGCGGATCCGGCGGTTCGCACAATCGGCGCGATCCGGGCGAAATCCAGGGCGTTCCAGGCGTGCGCGCGGCAGAAGTTCACCCGTTTCGCCGTGTCCCAGCACACCCGGCACCGCCGCCGCCCGTACCGAGAACGACGAGTATCGTGAACCGTTGGCCGGTCCGGACCACTCGCGCACGGCGAGTCGGGCAGAAGGAGGTGAGGGATTGTGAGCGGCGGTGCCGATAGCGCGCTTCCGAGTAGTACCAATCGCATCCCCGCCTGGGAGGCCTGCGGCTAGGCCGGTTCCAGGTGCCCATCGGCGCCGGTGGGGATGCGCGGTCGAGATCACCCGAGATCCGATTCCCGCCCTTGGAGGTCGCCGTGCCCAGCCTTCCCTCGCTCGGCCTGCGCAACCGCGCAGCGCGCCTCAGCGGTCGCACCGCGCCCGGCCCGGCTTCCCCACCCGCTTACGTCGTGGACTGCGGCGTGTACGTGGACGGGGTGCGACTGCCCGGCGACCGGTCGCACGCCGAGGCGATCGACGAGGTGCGCAGGCGCGGCGCCGGGTTCGTCTGGATCGGGCTGCACGAACCGGACGAGGCGCAGCTCAACGGGCTGGCCGAGACGTTCGGGCTGCACGAGCTGGCCGTCGAGGACGCGGTGCACGCCCACCAGCGGCCGAAGCTGGAGCGCTACGACAGCACGCTGTTCATGGTGCTCAAGACGGTGCGCTACATCGCCAACGAGAAGCTCACCGCGAACAGCGAGATCGTGGAGACCGGTGAGCTGATGGCGTTCGTGGGCCGCGACTTCGTGATCACGGTCCGGCACGGCAAGCACGCCAGCCTCGCCCAGGTCCGCTCGCAGCTGGAGACCGACCCGGAGCAGCTGCAGCTGGGTCCGGCCGCGGTGCTGCACGGCATCGCCGACCACGTGGTGGACACGTACCTGGAGGTCACCGAGGCCATCCAGGACGACATCGACGAGATGGAAGCCGCCGTGTTCGCGCCCCGGACCAAGATCGAGGCCGAGCAGATCTACCTGATGAAGCGCGAGGTCATGGACCTGCGCCGCGCGGTGATGCCGCTGGCGAAGCCGCTGCAGCGGCTGGCCGAGGGCTACACGCCGATGGTGCCGGAGGAGGTGCGCTCCTACTTCCGCAACGTCGAGGACCACCTGACGACGGTGTCCGAGCGGGTGGCCTCGTTCGACGAGCTGCTGACCACGCTGGTGGACGCGACGCTGGCCAAGATCACGCTCCAGCAGAACACCGACATGCGCAAGATCTCCGCGTGGGTCGCGATCGTGTCGACGCCGACGATGATCGCCGGGATTTACGGGATGAACTTCGACAACATGCCGGAAGTGCACTGGACCTTCGGCTATCCGGCGACGCTGCTGGTGATGATGCTGGCCTGCCTGACGCTGTTCAAGATCTTCCGGCGGAACAAATGGCTGTGACCGCGTGCCGTAACGTTTTCGATCACCCGGGCGATGTAGTCCGCAGAGGCTCGACCGCCGCGGTTCCGCGCCGCGAGCGCTCTCCCCGAACGATTCGCCGCCGTGAGGATTCCGGTGCGCGTCGGGAAGAAGTGAGGAGGTAGTCATGTCGATCGTCGTGCGCCGCAGTGCGATGGGGCGGCGGGTGTTCACCCGCAGGCTGCCGCTGAGCGGATCGGGGAACGTGGCACCGGAGCGAAGTCCCAGGTCGCCGCGCCGGGGGCGAAAACCCGGTGCGATGTGGGACGCGCTGTCCGCCTCGCCGCGCACGCCCGCCGTGCGCTGATCACCGTTGCGGCACCGCCGCCCCCACATCGTGAGACGACATTCGCATCGATCATTCTCACGCTGCCGGGAGGCACCGCCATGACTCGTCTCGCCACCAACAAGCTCGCCCTGCTGACCACCCTGCTGATGGGGTGGATCCTGACGCTGTTCATCATCATCGCGCAGCAGGGCTGAATTCCCCGGGTCCACTGTGGACCTCGTTGATCGCATTCCCGTTCGGGTGATCCGCACGCGTTCGCGGATCACCCGTTGCGCGGATTCCCCGGTCGGCGCGCCGGAAAGCGGGTTAGAACTGTCCGCACCTGGAACCCCTTGAAATCGAGGAGTGGTGCGGATGTTCGCCCGCCCGGCCCGGTACGCCCGGTCGATCCTGCTGTGCTCGCTGTTGCTCGCCTCCGCACCGCCCGCCCACGCGGACGAGACCCGGCTCGACGCGCTCACCGCCGAGATCGTGGACCGCACCAACCAGGTCCGAGCCGAGGCCGGGTGCGGTCCGCTCGCACCCGCACCCGAGCTGGAGCACTCCGCGCAGGCGCACGCGGCGGACATGGCCGAGCAGAACTACTTCGCGCACTCCGACGCCGTCTCCCCCGTCCGGGTGCTGCCGCGCGCCGAGGTGCTGGGCGAGAACATCGCCGCCGGCAACGCGGCCGCCGCCGAGACCTTCCACCAGTGGATCACCAGTCCCGGGCACCGGGCGAACATCCTCGACTGCAGGTTCACCGGCATCGGCGTCGGCCACGCCTACGACCCGAGCAGCACCTACGGGCACTACTGGGTCCAGGAGTTCGCCGGCACCACCTGATCGCGCGGGCCGCGCTCATTCCTTGACCGCCCCGGACGTGAGCCCGGAGACGATGCGGCGCTGGAACAGCAGCACGAACAGCACGATCGGCACCGTGATCACCACGGCCGCGGCGGCGATCGTCCCGGTCGGGTCCTCGAACTGCGAGTCGCCGGTGAAGAACTGCAACGCCACCGGCACCGTGCGGGACGCCTCCGTCGACGTCAGCGAGATCGCGAACAGGAAGTCGTTCCAGCAGAAGATGAACACCAGGATCGCCGTGGTGAACACCCCGGGCGCCGCCAGCGGGGCGATCACCTTCCGGAACGCCTGCCCCGGGGTCGCGCCGTCCACGGTGGCCGCCTCCTCCAGCTGCCACGGGATCTCGCGGAAGAACGCGGACAGCGTGTAGATCGCCAGCGGCAGCGAGAACGTGGTGTACGGCAGCACCAGCCCCGGCCAGGTGTCGAACAGCCCGAGCGTCCGCTCGATCTCGAACAGCGGTGCGACCAGCGAGACCTGCGGGAACATCGCGATGAGCAGCGACACTCCCACCAGCGCCCGCTTGCCGGGGAAGTCCAGCCGCGCGATCGCGTAGGCCGCCATCGCACCCAGCACCACCGCGATCGCCGTGGAGATCAGCGCGATGCCGATCGAGTTGAGCAGCGCGCGCAGGAACTCGCCGGTCTGGAAGATCGCCGCGTAGTTCGCCAGCGTCCACTCCGCCGGGATGAACCGGCCGTCGCTGAGCCCCGCGGAGGTCTTGAACGACAGCGACACGATCCACAGCACCGGCACCAGCGCGTACGTCACCACCACCGCGTTGAGCACCGTCCACTTGGCGGTGTCGGCCGGTTTCCGGCTCATCGGCGGCCCCCGTCCTCGTCGGCGCCGGGCGCGGCCGCGCCGAACAGCTTCACGAACAGGAACGCGATCAGCGCCACCGCCAGGAAGATCAGCACCGACATGGTGGAGCCGATGCCGAGGTTCAACCCCTTGATCAGGTTGTTGTAGGCCAGCACCGACACCGAGGAGGTGTCCTGCGCGCCGTCGGTGAGCACCACGATGTTGTCGAAGACCCGGAACGCGTCGAGCGTGCGGAACAGCACCGCCACCAGGATCGCCGGCTTCATCACCGGCAGCATCACCTTCGTGAACCGCTGCCAGGGGGAGGCGCCGTCGATCCGCGCGGCCTCCAGCAGGTCCTCGGACACCAGCGCCAGTCCGGTCATCAGCAGCAGCGCCATGAACGGCGTCGTCTTCCACACCTCGGCCAGCACGATGATCGCCAGCGCGCTGCCGCGCTCGGTCAGCGGCGCGCCGTCGGTGACCAGGTTCGCCAGGTAGCCGGTGTCCGGGGTCCACGCGTAGCGCCAGCTGAACGCGGCGACGACGGTGACGATGCCGTACGGGATGAGGCTGACCGTGCGCACCAGGCCGCGCCCGAGCACAGCCCGGTGCATGATCAGCGCCAACGCCATGCCCAGCACGAACTCGATGACCAGCTGGGTGGCGACGATGAGCAGCGTGGTGCCGAACGCCGTCCACCAGTACTGGTCGGACAGCACCGTCAGGTAGTTCTCCAGTCCCACGAACTCGCGCTGGTCCGGGTACTTGAGGTCGTAGCGCTGGAACGACAGCCACACCGCGTGCAGGATCGGCCAGCCGGTGACGGCGAGCATCACCAGCGCGGCCGGTGCGCACAGCATCCAGCCGAGCCTGCGCTCGGCGCGCTTCGCCTGGTCGACGGCGGACGTCACGGCAGCACCCCCCGCGAATCCAGGGCATTCTGCACCTCGGTGCGGATCCGCTCGGCGGTGCGCGGCGGGTCGATCCGCGACGCCGGGGACAGCAGCTTCGACAGCACCGTCGAGACGTTCTGGTAGGCGGGCGTGATCGGTCGGATCGCCGGGTCCCGCAGCTCTTCCAGGATGGTGTCGCGCATCGGGTACTCGGCGGCCATCTCGGGTGCGGCGTAGACGGATTCGATGGTGGGTGGCACCCCGTCGTGGATCGCGGAGAACCGCTGGCTGTCCGGGCTGCGCAGGCACAGCGCCGCGTCGAAGGACGCCTGCGGGTTCGGCGAGTGGGCGCTGACGGCGAGGTTGAACCCGCCGAGGGTGACCTTGCTGGGCCGCGCCGGGTCGGAGCTCGGGTAGCGGGCCCAGCGGACGTTCCGCGCGATGTCCGGCGCGTCCTCCTGCATCGACGGGTAGACGAACGGCCAGTTCAGCTGGAACGCCGCGTCGCCCTGCTGGAACTCCAGCCGGACGTCGTCCTCCTGCGAGTTGGACATGGACCGGCTGGTCAGCCCGGAGTCGGCGAGGGCCTTGAGCTGTTCCAGCGCGCGCACCACGCCTTCGTCGACCACGGCGCGGGTGCCGTCGTCGGAGATCAGCTTCCCGCCCGCGGAGGCCAGCAGGGTGTTGAACTGCACCACGTAGCCCTCGAACTGGGCGCCCGGGACGAGGATCGTCGACGGCTCGCCCGCGGCCTCGAACCGCTTCGCCTGCTCGATCATCTCGTCCCAGGTGCGCGGAGGCCGGTCCACCACGTCGGAGCGGTACCAGAGCAGCTGCACGTTGGTGTTCTTCGGCGCCCCGAACAGCTTCCCGCCGTAGCGGGCCGAGGCCAGCGGTCCGGCGAGGGTGCCGTCCTCGGCTCGCCGCCGGTCCGCGCCGGTCCACTCGCGGACCCAGCCGGCGCGGGCGAACTCCGCGGTCCAGGTGGTGTCCAGGCCGAGCACGTCCATGCCGTCGTCCTGCGCGGCCAGCCTGCGCACCAGCTGCTCGCGCTGGCCGTCCGCGTCGCGCGGCAGCTTGTGGTAGACGATGCGGTACCGGCCGTCGGCCTGGTCGTTGCACCGGTCGACGACGGTCTGGAGGTTCTCCTCCGGCGCGTAGTACAGGTTGACGACGTCGTCGTGCCGCGGGGCCGCGCAGGCGCTCAGGGCCGAGACGGCCAGCACCGCCGTCCCGCACGCCGCGGCCAGCCGGACCGCGCCCCCAGCGCGTCTGCGCACCCTCACCGTGGTCGGACCTCCCGGTCTGCTCGCGCAGGTGCGCCCGAGGCCGAGTGCCCGCGCCCCGCCGCACGCCACCGCCGCACCGATGATCAGCGCGGTGACAGCAACCTAGGGCGCCGCCGACACCCGCGACAAGCCCCCAACCGTGCGCACCGCCGGTGTCCGCGAACGGTGCGGGGTCCCGACACGAGCGGAAGAGGCGTACAACTTTCCACACGCCGAGGAGGTGACCGATGAAGACGATGTCCTGCTCCGAGTTCCGCGCCGAGTACGCCGAAACGCTGAACTCCGTGGTCGACGACCGCGAGGAGGTCGTGATCACGAGGGCCGGGCACGAGCCGGTCGTCCTGGTCGCGCTGGACGACTACGAGTCGCTGAAGGAAACGGCCTACCTGTTCGAGAGCCCGGAGAACGCCCGCAGGTTGCTGTCCTCGATCGAACGGCTCGAGCACGGCGGGGGCGTCACGCGGGACCTCGTCGAATGAAGTTCGTCCGGGATGCGAACGCGTGGGCGGATCACGTCTGGTGGCGGAGCCAGGTCCGCAAGGTACGCACGAGGATCAACACGCTGCTCAAGGACGTCGAACGGAACGGGAACGAGGGCATCGGCGAACCGGAACCGCTCGAGCACGGGTTCCACGGGTTCTGGTCGCGCCGCAGCACCGATGAGCACCGCTTGGTCTACCGGGTCCAGGAGGACCAGATCCAGATCGCCGCCTGCCGCTACCACTACGACGGCTGACCGCCGTCCGCCAGAATGCTCCGCCGCGGCGGGACCCCGGACGAGCCCCGGAGAGACGAGCTCACGGGGACGCTTGCGGGCGCATCGCCAGGTGCGCGAGGAGGTTCCGGCCGTGCTCGGCGTGCCGGGGCTGGGCCAGCACGTCGTAGCGCCCCGCGACCAGCTGGCTCGCCGAGGAGAAGTCCCGCCGCCCGCGCATCGCCGCGTACCCGGCGGCGGCGAACCCGACGCCGATGAGGATGCCGCCGCCCAGTCCGGCCAGCATCGAGCTCAGCGCGCCGGTGCCCTGCGGCGACGCGATGCTCATGACCAGGCCGATCAGCAGCCCGATCCACGCCCCGGAGGCCGCTCCACCGGCCAGCACCTTGCCCCAGGTCAACTTGCCGGTGACCCGCTCCACGAGCATCAGGTCGACACCGACGATGGTCACCTCCCGCACCGGGAAGTCCGAGCCGGCCAGGTGGTCGACCGCGCGCTGCGCCTCCTCGTACGTGCCGTACGAGCCGATCGGCCACCCCGTCGGCGGGGTGGGCATGCTGCTCGGTGAACCCGGCGCCGGCCGAGCCGAGCCGGAAAACGGGTAGGACACCGCTGACACCTCCGTGGAGCGCACTTCCTGGCGGGACCGGCAGGAGCCCGATTCGTCCCCTATCGTCCCCACCTCCAGGCTACCCCGACACCTCGGGCCGGAGATCGTCTTGGGTGGCGGGGCGCAGCGACCACGGCCGCAGCTCCACCCGGCCGCCGGTGACGTTCCACGCGCCGCGGCGCGCCGCCCGCCGATCCGCCCACCAGGCGTAGGCCAGGATCGCCGCGATGAACGGCAGCACGTCGCCGACGGGGAAGTCCCCGGCCTGCTCCACCCCGGGTACCCCGCCGAGGCCGCCGACGAGCAGGCTCAGCGAGTTGTTCACCACGTGCAGCGCGATCGCCGCCTCCAGGCCGCCGGTGCGCACCACCAGCCAGCACATCGACACCGCCATCACCAGCAGCTGGCACCACACCAGCGGATCGGTGTAGCCGTGGCCGAGCAGGAACAGCAGCGAGGTCAGCGCGATCGCGGGCCACGGGGTGCGGAACCAGGCGCTCACCGCCTGCAGCAGGAACCCGCGGAAGGCGAACTCCTCGGCGGCGCTCTGCACCGGCACCACCACCAGCGCCAGCAGCGCCACCCGCCCGTAGTCGGCCCAGCCGGGGAACCCGGGGCCGAACGAACCCCCGGTGACCCAGGTCAGCAGCGCCGAGACCGCGAACGCGACGGCGAACACCGCGAGGGCGGCGAGCAGGCACTCCGCCGACCACCGCCGGCGGAACCGGCCGGTGACCCCGATCAGCTGCCGCGGGCTGCGCCGCTGCACCCACAGCGCGGTGAGCACCGCCGCCGGGATCAGCGAGACCAGCGCCCCGAAGGAGACGAACAGCAGCACGAACGGATCCCGCACGAGCGCCTCGACCGACTCCGGGTCCCGCACGAGCGCCGCGATCCGCACGTCCCCGAAACCCGCCGGGTACACCACGAACGCGGCCAGCACCAGCATGGCGACCAGCAGCAGCACGAAGGCCAGCACCGCGAACACCAGCAGCGCCACCAGCGGCCGCCACCAGCGGTGCCGGGCGTCGCGGGCGAGCAGCTGGTACGGGACGCCTGCCTGCACCGGGCCGGCCGGGTAGTCGCTCACCTCGCTGATCATAGTGTTCGGGGGCCGGCGACCGGTTCGCCGCGAACCACCTCCGATCGGGCGGAACCGGTGCCGCCCGCCGTCCCGGACCGCTCGGCGCCGTGCTCGGGGCGCGGGCGGGGCCGCAGCAGGTCCACCGTGGACAGCAGCACCATGTGCGCGTAGGCGGCCGCGATCGCGGTGGGCACCAGCCACCCGACCTCGCCCACCGGCGGGTCCACCAGCCACAGCGCCGTGGTGAACACGGCCGCCGACAGCAGCGCCGCCACGGCCCGGCCCCACGGCCGCAGCCCCAGCGAGAGCAGGAAGTTCACCGCCACGGCCGTCAGCACCAGCCCCTGCGGTCCGAGCGTCAGCCCGGTGTCGGCGATCCACACCACCGCCGCGGTCACCACCACCGCGGTGATCGCGGCAGGCAGCCAGCGGGCCGCGCCCCGGCCCCGGCTCAGCGACCGGAAGCCCAGCCACAGCGCGGAAGCGGCGACCACGATCAGCGCCAGCAGCACACCCGCGTTCATCTGGAACGGATCGAAGGTGAACGGCCGCAGCGCCGCGACCGCCGAGGAGTCCGGCGGCAGCACCGCGATCCGGTCCCCGGCCGACGCGCCCGGGTACCAGCCCATGCAGTAGGTCGTGCCGTCCGGATCCGCCGGCGGCACGGCCGGGCAGCTCAGCGAGACCTCCCGCGGGAACAGCGCATCGGATCCGGCCGGGGCCACCCCGCTGAGCACCACGGCCGTCGCGCCGAGCAACGCCGCCAGCGCCACGCGGCGCGGCGCGGCGACCGCGAGCACCGCCAGCAGCAGCACCGGCTTCACCACGGTCGTCGCCACCCGCCCCAGCAGCCGCAGCACGCCCGCCGTGCCCGGCCGCACCGCGCGGTAGGCCACCAGCCCGGCCCGGGTCGCCATCGAGGCGAGCCGGGGCTCGCCGAGGTCCGCCACCCGCTCGCGGCCGACCGAGTAGCGCCGCACCTCGTCGGCGAGCGGCTCCGGTTCGGGGATGTCCGGCAGCGCGGGCTCGCCCGGGTCGGCGCCGGGTGCGACGGTCGCGACGAACGGCACCTCCTGGGCGGCGATCGTCCAGTGCAGCCGTTCCACGACGAGTTCCTTGGTGCGGGTCAGCGGGTGCTCGTCGACCGGGTCGGCGAACATGGCCGCCAGCTCGGCGCGCACCTGGTCGGCGTGCCGCTCCCACAGCTCGGCCAGGAACGCCCGCCACCGCTCGGAACCGGCGGCGTCGCCGAGCTCCGCGCGGGTCGGGGTGGTGACGATCTCCCGCAGCCGGTCCGCGATGCCCTCCGGGCCGAGGCCGCCGCTGTGCCGCAGCAGCCGCGCCGGGACCAGCAGCAGCCCCACCAGCGCCGACGCCGAGTCGAGCCGCCCCCACATCCAGTCGTTCGCGCGCCACCGCGCGGACAGGAACGCGCCGAAGTTGCCCAGGTCGCCACCGCGCACCTTGTCCTCGACGTGCAGCTCGCCGCCGGTGCGCAGCGCGTCGAACGGCAGCGGGGAGCGCGCATCGCTGACGACGCGCAGCAGGTTGATCCGGTCGCCCGGCGAACGGCCGACGTCCAGCGGCGCGGTCAGCACCACCAGCGCGCGGAGCACGGCGGCGCGCCGCTCGGTGCGCTCCAGCAGCGCGTAGCCGACCTGCTCGGGGGAGGCGGTGCGCTCCGGGGCGTGCCCGGGCGAGCGCGCCCCGGACCGCTCGCCGTCCCCGCGCGGCGGAGCCGCGGCGGCGAGCCGGTCGGCGATGCGGTGCAGCACCACCCGCGCCTCCGCCACCGCGTCCACCCCGTGCTCGTCCTCGGGCACCGCGTCGGCGCCGGAGGACTCGGCGATCGACGAGAGCTCGGCGGCGAACTCCTCCAGCGCGCGCTGGAACCGCTCCCCCCGGTCCACCTCGTCGAGCACCGCGCCCAGCAGCGGCCGCACCGGGGACGGCAGCCGGTGCTGCAGCCGGTCCCGGCGGTCGGCGACCCGCAGCACCCAGTCCGACATCTCGCCGAGCTCGACGATCGGTTCGTGCCGGGCGCCGTCCACCCAGTACCGGTCGGCGTGGCCCTCCAGGACCTGGGCGAAGGTGCGCAGCCGGTACAGCTCCGATTTGCAGCGCCCGATCACCGGCAGCTGCTCCGCCTCGGCCCAGCGGCCGATGTCCCGCGCCCAGTCCAGGCACTCCTGCACCCCGGAGTGCAGCCCGCGCACGTCGTCGAACACCCGCCCCGGTTCCGCCAGCGCCAGCCCGGCCAGCACCGCGCCCAGCCGACGCCCCAGCACGGTGCGGACCTGCGGGGACCAGCCTTCGAGGGGTTCGCCCACCACCGGCGGCAGCAGCCTGCCGTCCTCGCTGCCCGCGGGTTCGACCAGCAGCCGCACCACCGCCTGGGCGTCCAGCTCCGCGCGCACCACCGCGTACTCCGCTTCGACCCGCTCGGCCTGGGCCAGCAGCTCCGCTTCGCGGACGGCGGGGGCGGCGGCCAGCAGCGGCGCGAACACGGACCTGCGGCGCAGTTCGGTGCGCTGCACCGCCGCGTTGTGCTCGTCGAGCGCGTGGATGTCGGCCAGCAGCGACTCCTGCGACATGCGGGCGCTCATCGCGGTGGAGGCCACCGGTAGCGCCAGCTGCCTGCTCAGCGGCCTGCCCTCGCCGACCGTCTCCGGTTCCGGGTTGAGGTACAGCAACCAGCGCGAGCTGGGCCGCTCGGTGGGCACCGCGGCCATCGCCTCCACGGCCGCGGTCACCGGGATGTTGTCCAGCACCCCGCCGTCGATCACCCGGTACGGGCGCGGATCGGTGGTCGTCTCGGAGAACACCCCGAGCATGTCCGGTTGTCCGGCCGGTGCCCCGCCGATGCTCGCGTGCACCTGCGCCGGTTCGAACGCGAACGGGAACGAGGAGGTGGCGCGCGCCGCCTGCGCCATCCGCAGCGCGGTCGCCGGGAAGTCGGGGCCGGTGCCGAAGTCCGACAGCGGCTGCCCGGAGCGACCGCGGTGCCGGAACCGGAACATGGCGGTGCGGCGCTGCTCGACCAGCGGCCCGGAGCGGCCGTCGAAGTGCCGCTCCAGCACCGGGTCCAGCAGGGTCGCGGTGAGCAGCAGGTCCAGCCGGGACCCGAGGTTGCGGGCGTCCCGCGGATGCGGGGTGAGCTCGGTGATCAGCCGGGCCAGTTCGGCGCGGAAGTAGTCGTCGCCCTCCAGCAGCGAATCGGGCCTGCGGTGCCAGAACTTCGGCACCGCGCGGCTCATCGCCTCCAGATCGGCGAGCCGCACCCACAGCTCGCGCATGTCCTCGAACGGCATGCCGTAGACGATCGAGGCGGCCAGCAGCGTCGCGTTCAGCCCGCCCGCCGACGCCCCGGCGAGCACGTCCACCGACACCGAGTCGTAGCCGGCGAGCCCGGCCAGCGCCGCCCACGGGTGCTCGGCGTCCACATCGGTGCGCTCCGCCCGGGGCGGTTCGACCCGTCCCGCCCGGTCCGCGGCCGCCCGGTCCACCGCCGGCCGGTCCGACCGGGACGTCGCGCAGCGCAGCAGGTCGATCTCGGCGACGGCACCGCCGATCCACACCGCGAGGCTCGCCCCGCCGCGCATCGCCAGCGCCAGCCGGAGCTCCTGGTCGTTCTCCGCGCCGGTCCGCGACACCGCGTCCGGTTCACGCCCCCCCGGTTCGCCCACCGGTTCCTGATCCGCCACGTCGCCGCCCCCTCGGTCGACCCGCACGCCGGGGCCGGTTCGTCCAGCGGCGGCTCCGGCGATCACTGTTGATCAGAACGTACCGCGCCGCACCGGCCCCGGGATCGCCCACACGGGCGGTGCGGCGCAGGTCATCACCCGGTGGGCGGGGTCCAGCGGTCGGTGCGGGACATGCCCGCGGCGCGGCCCTTGCCCGCGATGACCAACGCCATCTTCCGGGAGGCCTCGTCGATCATCTCGTCGCCGAGCATCGCCGCGCCGCGCTTGCCGCCCGCCTCCGAGGTGTGCCACTCGTAGGCGTCCAGCACGTTCTCCGCGTGGTCGTAGTCCGCCTGGCGCGGCGAGAACAGCTCGTTCACCGCGTCCACCTGCGCCGGGTGCAGCACCCACTTGCCGTCGAAGCCCAGCGCCGCCGAGCGGCCGCCGACCCGCCGCAACCCCTCGACGTCCTTGATCGCCAGGTACGGCCCGTCGATCGCCTGCACGTCGTGCGCCCGCGCCGCCACCAGCATCCGCATCAGCACGTAGTGGTAGGCGTCGCCCACGTCGTAGCCGGGCGGCTGCTCGCCGACCACCATGGACCGCACGCCGATCGAGGCCATGAAGTCGGCGGGGCCGAACACCAGCGCTTCGACGCGCGGCGATGCCGATGCGATGGCGTCCACCTCGGCCAGTCCGCGCGCGTCCTCGATCTGCGCCTCGACGCCGATCCGGCCGACCTCCAGGCCGGTGGCGCGCTCCACCTGGGTCAGCGTCAGGTCCAGCCAGCGCACGTGGTCCGGGGTGGACACCTTCGGCAGCACGATGGTGTCCAGGTTCTCCCCGGCGGCCTCCACGACCTCCACCACGTCCCGGTAGGTCCACTGCGAGGTGAGGTCGTTGACCCGCACCGAACGGATCTTGCCGTCCCAGCCGCCCTCGTTCAGCGCGGCCGCGACCCGGCCGCGTGCCTCCGCCTTCGCCAGCGGGGCAACGGCGTCCTCCAAGTCCAGGAAGAACGAGTCCACCGCCAGCCCGCGGGCCTTGTCGATCATCTTGGCGCTGGAACCGGGAACGGCCAGGCAGCTGCGGCGGGCACGTCGGCGATCGACCACGGGGAACCTCCTCATCGGGCACGGGCACCCAGCTCTCTACCACGGCCCGCACCGCACCGGCTGTGACCCCGGTCGCCGCGACTGCCCGGCACCGGCCCGGCGACTAGCCTGATCAGCGTGGCAGCCACAACCAGGGTCTTCGCGGCGCGGGTCGCCGGGCTCGCCGTGTTCGGCCCGGACGGCGAGTCCATCGGCAAGGTGCGCGACGTCGTCGCCGGGCTGCGTGCCGCCGGGCAGCCGCCGCGGATCCTCGGCCTGGTGATGGAGATGGCGGCGCGGCGGCGGATCTTCGTGCCGATGCTGCGGGTGGTGCGCGTCGAGCCGAACGCGGTCACCCTCGCCACCGGCTCGGTCAACACCCGCCAGTTCCACCAGCGGCCCAACGAGGTGCTGGTGCTCGGGCAGCTGCTGGACGCGAAGGTCACCCTCGCCGCCACCGGCGCCTCGGCGGTGCTGGTGGACGCGGCGCTGGAGCAGACCCGCACCCGCGACTGGCGGATCAGCAGGCTCGCGGTCCGGGAGCGCACCGGGCGGCTCGGCAGGCGCGGTCCGGTGCAGGTGGTGGAGTGGGACCAGATCACCGGGCTCGCCGCCGCGGAGCTCACCGACCGGCCGCAGGGCGTGGCGCAGCTGCTGGCCCTGCTGGACACGATGCGCGCCGTGGACGTGGCCAGCACGCTGCACGAACTCCCCGCGAAGCGCCGCTACGAGGTGGCCGAGGCGCTCGACGACGAACGGCTCGCCGACGTCGTGGAGGAACTGCCCGAGGACGACCAGAAGGACCTGATCGGGCACCTCGGGGAGGACCGGGCCGCGGACGTGCTGGAGGCCATGAGCCCCGACGACGCCGCCGACCTGCTCGCCGAACTGCCCGAAGTGGACAAGAACCGGCTGCTGGAGCTGATGGAGCCCGCCGAGTCCGCCCCGGTGAAGCGCCTGCTCGCCTACTCGGCGGACACCGCGGGCGGCCTGATGACACCGGAGCCGGTGGTCCTCGGCCCGGACGCCACCATCGCCGAGGCGCTCGCGATGGTGCGCAACGCGGAGCTGCCGGTGGCGCTGGCCAGCATGGTCTTCGTCTGCCGCCCGCCGTCGGCGACGCCCACCGGCCGCTACCTGGGCTGCGTGCACATCCAGCGGCTGCTGCGCGAACCGCCGTCGACGCTGGTGGCGGGCGCGCTGGACACCACCCTGGCGAGCCTGCCGCCGACGGCGACGCTGGCCGAGGTGACCCGCTACTTCGCCGCCTACAACCTGGTGTGCGGTCCGGTACTCGACGACCAGGAGCACCTGATCGGCGCGGTCACGGTGGACGACGTGCTCGACCACCTGCTGCCGGAGAACTGGCGGGAGAGCGGGCTGCCCGACGACCGGAACTCCCCGGACGCACCGAAAGCGAGCGACGATGCCTGAACTGCTGTCCCGGCGGCGGCTCGACCAGCCCCGGATGCCGCGCCGGTTCACCGTGGACTTCGACCCGGAGCTGTTCGGCCAGATCTCCGAACGCGTGGCCCGCTTCCTCGGCACCGGCAAGTTCCTGTTCTGGATGACGGTGTTCGTGATCAGCTGGATCGCGATGAACCTGTTCGCGGTGGGCCTGCGCTGGGACCCGTACCCGTTCATCCTGCTGAACCTGGCGTTCTCCACCCAGGCCTCGTACGCGGCGCCGCTGATCCTGCTGGCGCAGAACCGGCAGGACGACCGGGATCGGGTGTCGCTGGAGGAGGACCGCGCGCGGGCCGAGCAGACGAAGGCCGACACCGAGTACCTAGCGCGGGAGCTGGCCGCGCTGCGGCTGGCGATCGGCGAGGTCGCCACCCGCGACTACCTGCGCGGCGAGCTCGACCGGTTGCGCGACGAGCTGCCCGGCACCGAGAGCGCGGGCGCGCGGCGCCGCCGCCAGGGCGCGGAGGGCCGCGAGGACGCGTGATCGCGCGGCGGCGAACGCGCGATCAGGCCTGGGCGCGCTGCCCCGGCGGGGCCGGAACGCCGCCGGCGGCGAGCTTCTCGCAGGTCCGGGCGAACTCCTCCAGCTCCCGCGGCTCGGTCACCGAAAGGAAGTACTGGGTCACTCCACCGAGGTGCGTTCTGGATGCGGTGCGCAACCGGCCTTCGCCGGCCTCGGTGATCACCGCGAGCACCCCCCTGCCGTCCGAATCGACCCGGACGCGACTGACCAGACCGATCCGCTCCAGGCGGTCGACCAGTCTCGTCACGCCGGACCTGGACAGCAGCACGGCGTCCGCGAGCTCGGTCATGCGCAGCCTGCGCTCGGGCGCTTCGTAAAGCGCGTGCAGCACGTCGTAGGCGGCCAGCGTCAGCCGCTGCTCGGCGATCAGATCTCCTTCCAGGCAGCGCGTGACGCGGGCGTGCGCGCGCAGGAAGGTTCGATAGGCCAGCAGCTCGCCACGAGTGGGTAATCGATCAAGACCCGTCTCGGTCACGATGAGTGATACTACGGAGGGCAGTCACACGAATGCGAAGCGCCCCCGCATTTCCCAGATGTGAGCACGTCGGGGCCGGTGCCTGGAATAAACCAGCGCACAGGGCTGTTCCGCCACCTCCGAGCGCACCCGCGGACGCGATCCGGACGCCCCGGCGGGCCGTCACGCGCTGCGCACCTCGCCGGTGTTCCCGGAGCTACCGGCCCGTAACATCGACGGTCGGCCCGTAGCATCGAGGGCAAGCACAGCCGCAGGAAGGGTCGGTGTCACCGCAACCGTGACCAGCACGCACTCCGCTCCCACCGAAGAGGCCGTCCGCCAGGCCCTCACCCAGGTCGAGGATCCGGAGATCCACAAGCCGATCACCGATCTCGGCATGGTCAAATCCGTGGCCGTCGAGGACGGCGCGGTCGCCGTCGGCGTGTACCTGACCGTCCAGGGCTGCCCGATGCGGGAGACGATCACGCAGCGGGTCGAGACCGCGGTCGGTGCCGTCGAAGGCGTGCGGGCGGTGACCGTCGAGCTCGACGTGATGAGCGACGAGCAGCGCTCCGAGCTGCGCAAGAAGCTGCGCGGCAACGCCGACGAACCCCGCATCCCGTTCGCCGAACCCGGCTCGATGACCCGCGTGTACTGCGTGGCCTCCGGCAAGGGCGGCGTCGGCAAGTCCAGCGTCACGGTGAACCTCGCCGCCGCGATGGCCAAGCGCGGGCTGTCGGTCGGCGTGGTCGACGCCGACATCTACGGCCACTCGGTCCCGCGGATGCTCGGCTCGGGCGGCAAGCCCACCCAGGTCGAGAAGATGATCATGCCGCCGCAGGCGCACGGCGTGAAGGTCATCTCCATCGGCATGTTCACCCCCGGCAACACGCCCGTCGTGTGGCGCGGGCCGATGCTGCACCGCGCCCTGCAGCAGTTCCTCTCCGACGTCTTCTGGGGCGACCTGGACGTGCTGCTGCTGGACCTGCCGCCCGGCACCGGGGACATCGCGCTGTCCACCGCCCAGCTCATCCCGAACGCCGAGATCCTCGTCGTCACCACTCCGCAGCAGGCCGCGGCCGAGGTCGCCGAGCGCGCGGGCGCCATCGCCATGCAGACCCGGCAGCGGCTCGCCGGCGTCGTGGAGAACATGTCCTGGATGGAACTGCCCGACGGGCAGCGCATGGAGGTCTTCGGCAGCGGCGGCGGCCAGATCGTGGCCGACTCGCTGAGCCGCGCCGTCGGCTCGGAGGTCCCGCTGCTGGGCCAGGTGCCGCTGGACACCCGGCTGCGCGAAGCGGGCGACAGCGGCACTCCGCTGGTCGTCGAGGCCCCCGAGTCGCCCGCCGCGCAGGTGCTCACCGACGTCGCCAAGCGCCTGTCCACCCGCGCCCGCGGCCTCGCCGGTCAACTCCTGTCGGTCTCCCCGGCCTGATCGATCCGCGAGCGTTCAGGAGAGGTCGCCGCCGCGCGGGCTCACCGCGGTCGCTGCGCTCGCGCGGTCACCGCTGCTCGGCGGTCACGACTGCTCGGTGCGGGCGATGGCCAGCAGGCCGTCGCCGACGGGCAGCGCCACCGGCACCAGCGACTCGTCCGCGCGCACCGCCCTGGTCAGCTCGCGCAGCGCCTGGGCGCGCGGCTCCTGCCGCTGCGCGGCGTCGACCGGCCCGGCGAACACGATGGCCCCGCCCGGACGCAGCAGCGGTGCGCCGAGTTCGAGGAACGCCGGGTACTTGGTCGGCATCGCGTCGACGAACACCAGGTCGTAGGCGCCCTCGGTGAGCTTCGGCAGCACCCGCTCGGCCAGCCCGGCGATGAACCGGGTGCGGGACCGGGGGACGCCTTCGGCCGCCAGCGCCTCGCGCGCGATGTGCTGCGCGGCGGCGTCGATGTCGATCGAGGTCAGCACGCCTTCGGGCACCATGCCGCGGAGCAGCCAGCTCGCCGAGGCGCCCGTGCCGGAGCCCACCTCGACGACGGACTTCGCGCGCAGCACGGTCGCCAGGAAGCGCAGCGCGGCGCCCGCGGACCCGTCGATGGACTCTTCCGCTGGGTCGGCCGCGTGCCCGATGGATCCGCGGGCGTCGCCGAGCATGCTGCCCGGCCGGTCCAGGGGACCGGTGCCGATCGACGTCTCGGGTATCACGAGGCGCAAGATTATCTTCAGCGGCCGGTTCGGTTGCCTTCGTTCGGCACATCGTTAGACGGCTGTTTCCGGCATCACGTCGGATCTTGCGCCGATCAGGTGAACGTCAGGTTCTCAGGCTGCTCTCAGGGCCTTTTCATCCGTCCCTCACGAGCGCGCGCGAGAGTGGGTATCGACCGGGAGCGGACCGCCGCTCCCAGCAACGAGGGCAGCACGCGGAACGCGCGTCCCACCGGCCACGCCCGGCCTCCGCCGGGGAACAAACCGGCGGCCGCGTTCGTTCCCCGGATGCACACGCCGCAGGAGGTGGCTTCTCGTCCGATGCCAACACAGTCGATGAGTCCGGCCGTTCGAGCCGACCAGCACGCCGTCGCCACCGCACCCGTCGCGGAGGCGGCGTGGACGCCGCCGTCCTGGGACGAGGTGGTCCGGGAGCACGCAGACCGGGTGTACCGGCTGGCGTACCGGCTCACCGGCAACCAGCACGACGCGGAGGACCTCACGCAGGAGACGTTCATCCGCGTCTTCCGCTCCTTGGCGTCCTACAAGCCCGGCACGTTCGAGGGCTGGCTGCACCGGATCACCACGAACCTCTTCCTGGACATGGCCCGGCGCCGCTCCCGGCTGCGCATGGAGGGCCTGCCCGAGGACACCGACCGGCTGCCCAGCACCGGCCCCAGCCCCGAGCAGGTGTTCTACGACACGCACCTGGACCCGGACCTGCAGGCCGCGCTGGACGAGGTGCCGCCGGAGTTCCGCGCGGCCGTGGTGCTGTGCGACGTGGAAGGGCTGTCGTACGAGGAGATCGGGACCACCCTCGGGGTGAAGCTCGGTACTGTGCGCAGCAGGATCCACCGCGGCAGGCAGATGTTGAAGGCCACGTTGGAAGCTAGGCGGGAGCAGGCTCGGGAGGACTCGGCATGACGGTTCGGCGGGGGTGGGGGCTGTCCGAACAGCACCTCGCACTGGACGCGCTCGTGGCATTCGTGGACGGAGAGCTGACCGCCGGCGCCCACGACCGCGCGGCCGCCCACCTCGCCAGGTGCCCGGCCTGCGCGGCCGAGGCCACCGCCCAACGGCAGGCCCGGGCGGCGGTGCGCTCCGCGTCGTGCCCGTCGATGTCCGCCGGACTGCTGCAAGCCCTGCAGTCGATACCGTCGAGCGCCGAACTCCCCGCGCAGCCCGACGGGCTCGCGCTGACCGAGGAGGGGCAGCTCGTCGCGGTCAACCCGGGCGCGCGCCCCGGCCGGTTCGGTTCCGGCGCGGCGCTCGGTTCCAGCACTCCCCTCGGCGGTGGCAGGCAGCCGATGGGGTCCAGCGCACCGCTCGGCTCGACCCGGCCCGATGATGAACCGCGCGGTGGTCGCGGCAGGCGAGCGGGTGCGGGGGTCGTGTTCTCCGGGCTGGTGCTCGGCGCGCTGGCGCTGGTGAGCATTCCGGACGACCAGCTCCCACCGACCGACGCGGGCCCGCCGCTGCCGCTGCCCGGCGAGGCCTACGACTCGGCGCTGATCCCCGCTTCGGCGCGCTTCGACGAGCGAGGCGGAACTCCGCCCTCCGAGGCGCCCGCCTCGACCACGACGCCGGCGCCGCCGTCCGATGCGACGCCGGGCGCCGACGCCCCGGTGACGCCATCCGGCGCGCCGCTGCTCTCCGCTTCCGCGCAGCCCTGATCACCGGGCCGTCGCCCCGCTCCTACGCGGACTTCACCTGGCACTGGGCAGGATGGGGACGTACCGGTGCGCGGGCGGTCGCCCTCGTGTGATCCACTCGCATGCCGATGTGTCGACGACTTCGCAGGCCCGGGGAGCGATGAGCGAGCAGCCGAGGAAACCCGCGCAGGGATCCGACCCGGTGCGACCCGATCAGGCTCGGCCGCAGGACGACCAGCGCCACGAGGTCCCATCCGCACCCGACGGCGACGCGGTGCACCCGTGGCGACCGGGTTCGGCCGCCCCCGCCCGCGGAGTTCCCGCGGCGGACGTCTCCCGCCCGGCCCAGGACGCGCCGCCGCGGCACCCCGAGGTCGATCCCGCCCAGGCCGCCGTCTTCGGCAGGCCCGCCGGCGTCTCCGGCAGCTTCCAGCCCGGGTCGGACGAGCGCGCACCCGGCGTCGAGCAGGCCCCGCCCCCGCCGGACGCGCTGGTCAAGGCGTTCGGCCGTCCGCAGGGTTCCGCCGAATCGCTGCAGCGCGAACCCGGGGAGACCCCGCCCGCTCACCCGGCCGACGAACCCGCCTCGTTCTGGAGCGACCGCGGCGACCAGGACCCGTGGCGCAACCCGTCGGCGAGCTCCGTGATCGGCCCGCCCGCGGTCCCCGAAGCCACTCCGGAAGCGGCGCCCGAGCCCGGGCCCGGTCCGCTGCTGAGCGCCCGCGAGGTGCTGTTCGGCCGCCGGGTCCGGCCGCGCTCGCTGGCCGCGCTCGCCGGGGTCGCCGTGCTGCTGGCCGGGGTCGGCGGTTTCGTCGGCCGGATCACCGCTGAGGAGGGCAATCCGCTGACCAACCCGGACGTGACGCTCGCCGAGGTGGAGCCGGGCGTGGACCGGCCCAGCGGCGGGGTGTCCGCCGTGGCCCGCCGCATCGTGCCCGCCGTGGTCTCGGTGGAGGTGCACGTCGGCGCGCAGGGCGGCAGCGGTTCCGGGGTGGTCATCGACGGCGACGGCTACATCGTCACGAACAACCACGTGGTGTCGATGGCCGCGGACACGCCGGGGGCCACCGTCTCGGCGGTGTTCAGCGACGGCAGCCGGGTGCCCGCGCGGATCGTGGGCCGGGACGTGAAGACCGACCTCGCCGTGATCAAGGTGGAGGTGGCGAACCCGACGGTGGCACAGCTGGGCCGCTCCGGCGATCTCGCGGTCGGCGACCAGGTGATCGCCGTCGGTTCTCCGCTGGGCCTGGCCAGCACGGTCACCACCGGCATCGTCAGCTCGGTGCACCGGCCGGTGCGGCTGGCCGGGGAGGGCACCGACACCAACGCGGTGGTGGACGCGATCCAGACGGACGCGGCGATCAACCCGGGCAACTCCGGTGGCGCGCTGGTGGACGGCAACGGCGCGGTGGTCGGGATCAACAGCGGTATCCGCACCATCGGCTCCGGTGGCGAGGGCGGTTCGATCGGGCTGGGCTTCGCGATCCCCATCGACGACGTGCGGCGCATCGCGCAGGAGCTGATCCGCACCGGGCGGGCCGCGCACGCCGACCTCGGCGTGAACGCCAAGTCCGTGAACGACGGCACCACCGACGGCGCCCAGGTGCTCAACGTGCGCGACGGCGGTTCCGCCGCGGGGGCGGGCATCGCCGAGGGCGACGTGATCATCCGGGTCGGCGACCGCAAGGTCAGCACCGCGGACGAGCTGGTGGTGGCGGTGGACCGGCACCGCGTCGGCGAGACCGTACCGGTGACGGTGGTGCGGCAGGGACGGGAGCTCGTGCTGGACGTGGCGCTGCGCTGATCGCGCGCAGTTCTGGGAAAAGTGGCGTTTCCACCGGGCACCACCCGATGGGTAGGCTGGGCGGCGCGCGCAGCGCGAAGCACGGGAGTGAAAGGTGATCCGAGGTGTTCGACAGCATCGGCTGGGGTGAGATCCTGGTCCTCATCGTCGCCGGTCTGTTCATCCTCGGCCCGGACCGGCTGCCCGAGGGCGCCGCGTGGCTGGGCCGCACGATCCGCCAGGTCAAGCAGTACGCGACCGGAGCCAGGGACCACCTCCGCTCCGAACTGGGCCCCGAGTTCGACGAGCTGCGCAAGCCGCTGGAGGACCTGCGCGGCATCCGCGACTTCAACCCGCGCAGCGCCGTCACCAAGCACCTGTTCGACGGGGAGAACCCGCTCGACCCGCCGCTGAACGGCAACGGGAACGGGAGCGGGACGAACGGCGGCACCACCGCACCGAAGCCGCCGCAGCCCCCGAAGCCGCAGCGCCCGCTGGAACAGGGCGAGCGGCCGCCCTACGACTCCGACGCGACCTGAGCCGGAGCCACCACCGGCTTCGCCCGTCGGCGCTCGGAGCGCCTGCCGCTCAGCACCGCGATCCCGGCCAGCAGCATCGAGCAGCCGAGCACGGCCGACATCCCGTTCCAGCCCCAGGCCGCGTAGGCGACGCCGCCGACGACTCCGCCGACGCTGCTGCCGCCGTAGTAGGCGAGCTGGTACATCGCCGAGGCCTGGCCGCGCGCCGACGGTGACGCGAGCAGGCCCACCCAGCCGCTGGCCACCGAGTGCGCCGCGAAGAACCCGCCGGTGAACACGACCAGCCCGACCAGGATCACCACCAGGTTCCCGGCCAGCATCAGCAGCAGCCCCAGCAGCGCGGTGCCCAGCCCGGCGAGCAGCACTCGGGGCCTCCCCCACCGGTCGGCCAGCCGGCCGGCGACCGCCGAGGTCACGGTGCCCGCCGCGTAGGCCAGGAACGCGAGCGCGGCGAGCGCGGGCGGCACCGACAGCGGCGGCTCGACCAGCCGGAACCCGAGCACGTTGTAGACGGCCACGAACGCCCCCATGCCGAGCGCGGCGACGAGGAACGGCGGCCGCAGCGCCGGATCGGTGGCTGCGGCCCGCACTCCGACCAGCAGCGGCTTCCACCGCAGTTCCTGGCGCCGCTGGTGGCGCTCCTGCGGCAGCAGCAGGACGAACCCGGCGGTGCAGATCGCGCCGAGGACGGCGACGGCCGCGACGCCACCGGCCCACCCCGCGTAGTCACCGGCGATCCCGCCGAGCAGCCGGCCGGACATGCCGCCGACGGTGGTGCCCGCGACGTACAGGCCCATGGTGGTGCCGAGGTCCCGTCCTCCCGTCTCGTCGGCGAGGTAGGCGGCGGCGACGGCGGCGATGCCCGCGACGGCGGCCCCCTGCACGAGCCGCAGCCCGACCAGCAGCGGGAAAGACCCGATGAACGGCAGCAGCACGCCGATCGCTTCGGCGAGCAGCAGCGAGCCGACCATGATCCGCCGCCTGCCGTACACCTCGGACAGGGTGCCGAGCGGGATCGCCGCGATCGCCAGGCCGAGGGTGCCCGCCGACACCAGCAGCGCCACGGTGCCTGGCGCGAGGCCGAAGGCGTCGGAGAACTGGGGCAGCACCGGTTGCGGCGCGTAGAGCAGCGCGAACAGGGCCAGGGCGCCGATGAGCAGCGCGATCCTGATGCGGCGGATCCGGTTCAGGTCGTCGGTGAGCACGTGGGCGACCGTAAGCCGGGCTAATTAATGCGTCCAATGCGTGAGGAGGGCACGATTCATGCCGTGTCGCATGAATCCGAGCTGCCGCTGGACGCCGCCCAGCTCACCGCCGATCTCGCCCCGACGCTGAACCTGCTGCGCACCGTCGCCGCCGAGGGCCATCTCACACGCGCGGCGGCGCGGCTCGGCGTCCCGCAGCCCACGGTGAGCCGCGCGCTGGCCAGGATCGCCGATCGCCTCGGCACCGATGTCGTCACGAAGGAAGGGCGCGGGGTCCGGCTCACCCGCACCGGCGCCCAGCTCGCTGCCGCGGCCGAGCACGCCTACGCGGAGCTGGCGGACCGGTGCCGCGAGGTGGTCGAGGAGCTGGACCCGGACCGCGGCCGCATCTCGCTCGGCTTCCAGCACACCATGGGCAGCGCCCTGGTGCCGGAACTGATCCGCGGGTTCCGCGCCGGGCATCCCGGGGTGCGGTTCCGGCTCGTGCAGGGCGCCAGGGACGACATGCTGGCGGGCGCGCTGGACGGCCGGCTCGACCTGTGCCTGGTCTCGCCGCTGCCGACCGGAGCCGAGTGGGAGTCGGTGGCGGTGGCGCGCGACGAGCTGGTCGCGGTGGTGCCGCCCGCCCATCCGCTGGCCGAGCGCGCGGAGGTGCGGCTCGCGGAGCTGGCCGCCGAGGAGTTCGCGCTGATGGGCCCGGGCTACGGACTGCGGCACATCGTCACCGAACTCGCCGAGGCGGCCGATGTTCCGCTGCGGCCCAGCTGGGAAGCCGAAGAGGTCGACACGCTCCGCGGCCTGGTCGCCGCCGGTCTCGGCGTCACGCTGCTGCCCCGGGCCGTCGGTGGCGAGGTGGCGGGCACCGTGGAGATCTCGCTGTCCCCGGCCGCGCACCGCACGGTGGGGATGGCCTGGCCCGCGGGCCGCACCCCGCCGCCGGTGGTGCGCGCGTTCCGCGACCACGCCACCTCCCGGCCCTGACGCGCGACGATCCCGCGGGGACCAGGTCCACCGCGGGATCGTCGGAGCAGCGCCTACCTCACGCGGCGAGGGAGGCGGCCAGTTCGACCAGGGTGCGGGCCGCGAAGCCGGTCGCGCCCGGCACGACCTCGTCGTAGGACTTGTCCGCGCGTCCCGGGCCCGCGATGTCCAGGTGCGCCCACGGCACGTCGCCGATGAACTCGCGCAGGAACAGCGCGGCGGTGATCCCGCCGGGCCCCTGCGGCGCCTGCCGCACGTCGGCGAGCTCGCCGCGCACGTCGGCCGCGTGGTCCTCCAGCAGCGGCATCGGCCACCAGGACTCGCCGACCCGCTCGCCCGCGTCCCGCAGCGCCTTCCCGAGCCGCTCGTCGGTGCTGAACAGGCCACCGGTGCGCAGCCCGAGCGCGACCTTCATCGCTCCGGTCAGCGTGGCCACGTCCACCAGGTAGTCCGGTTCGAGGCGGTCCACCGCGTACGCCAGCGCGTCCGCCAGGACCATGCGGCCCTCGGCGTCGGTGTTGCCGACCTCGGTGGTCTTCCCGCCGTAGTGCCGCACCACGTCACCGGGCCGGTAGCTGCTGCCCGACACGTGGTTCTCCGCGGACGGCACCAGCGCCGTCACCCGCACCGGCAGCCGCAGCCGGGCGATGGACAGCAGTGCGCTGAGCACCGCGCCGCCCCCGGCCATGTCGGTGCGCATCAGGTGCATGCCGTCGGCGGGCTTCAGCGACAGCCCGCCGGTGTCGAAGGTGATGCCCTTGCCGACCAGCACCAGGTGCGGGCCGGACTTCACGCCGTCCGGACGCCACGCCAGCTCCAGCAGCCGCGGCGGGCTCACCGAACCGCCCCCGACGGCGAGGACTCCGCCGAACCCCTTGTCCGCCAGCCACTTCTCGTCGCGCACGGTCGCGGTGACGCCCTGCAGCGGACCGGCGAGCGCGGTGCCCGCACCGGCCAGCCAAGCCGGGTTCTTCACGTTCGAGGGGGCGTTGGCGAGGTCCCGGGTCAGCGAGGTGGCCGCGGCCAGCTCCTCCGCCTGGGCCACGGCCACGCGGAACGCGTCCGCGTCCGCCCCGCCGGGAACCACCAGCAATGCCTTGCGCATCCGCGGCGCGGCCGGTTCCGCCGACACCCGGAACCGGTAGTCGCCCAGCGACAGCCCGAGCGTCAACGCCGAGACGAGCTCGACGTCGGCGTCCGCGGGCAGCAGCACCTGGACGTACTCCGCGTCCGCCGCGTCGCCCAGGTCGGCGGGATCGTCGTCCGACGCGACCCCTTCACCGAGCTTGGCGCGCGCCGCCCGTGCGATCGACGCGCCGATCGCGCGCCAGTGGCCGGGCTCGCCGGAGCCCGCCCCGACGACCCAGCCGAACCGCCCGTCCGGCAGCGGCACGGTGCGCACCTCGCCCACGGACGCGGTCACACCCAACGCTTCGAGCAGCGAGACGTCCGCTCCCCACGGTTCGGCCGCGGCGGCCAGGTCGGGCCCGGAGGCCCCGTCGAACACCGGCACCGCCGTCGGCACGCCGTCCCGCCACCGCGAGACCACGTCCACTTCGACCAGTGCCGTCGGGATCACCGGGAGCGCTGCCTGCTCCGGCGACCGCGACGAACCGAACACCGAGGAATCGGACACGGATTGAGATCCTTCCCGCATTCAAAGAGACAAGGCCGTCTCGGCCACTCCACGGACACCGGCTCCGGCATCGAACTCGGATGCCAGAGCCGGTGAGACGATCGGGTGCACGCCGATCGCTTGCGCAGCGGCCTCAGCCGGTGGCAGATTCCAGGGCATCGCCCAGGTTCTTTGCCTCCTCCACCGACATCTCGACGACGAGCCGCCCACCGCCCTCAAGGGGGACGCGCATTACGATGCCGCGACCCTCCTTCGTCACCTCGAGGGGACCGTCACCGGTCCGGGGCTTCATGGCCGCCATAGCGTGCTCCCTCCGTGAACTCTTCCCACCCACTGATCGCCCACAACCAGCCGGGTCCGGCTCCATTCTCCCCCATCCGGACGCAGCCGCGAAACCGAACCGATCAACTCGTGTCGCTGTTGCGCTGGTCGAATGCCCGTGGCAGGTGGCAGACTCAGCCGTCGTGCGGGCGTTTTCCGGGCTTTTCGGCTCTCCGCACGGCCACCCGTGCGGGCGTCGTGCGGCGGCAGCGGCATTTCCGGTCGACCGTCCAGTCAGGACCACCCCGGAACCGCGCTCCGTGATCGACCCGGCACCGACCGTGCGCGGTCCACTGTGGATGCGCTGGTCAGGGCGGGCGCGGCCCGCACCTCCCAGGCGACGAAAGGGCGAGAAGTGTCCGATGTACTGCTGACCCGCGACACCGGTGGCGTGCGACTGATCACGCTCAACCGGCCGGAGTCGTTCAACGCGCTCAACGTCGAGCTGAAGCTCGCGCTGGTCGGCGCGCTGCGGGAGGCCGCGGCCGACGACGCGGTGCGCGCGGTGGTGCTCACCGGCAGCGGGCGCTCGTTCTGCGCCGGCCAGGACCTCAAGGAGCACATCGCGCAGCTGCAGGCGGACGACCCCAGTCCGCTGAAGACGGTGGAGGAGCACTACAACCCGCTGATCCGAGCGGTGGCCACCATGCCGAAGCCGATCATCTCCGCGGTCAACGGCAGCGCCGCCGGGGCGGGCGCCTCGCTGGCGTTCGCCAGCGACCTGCGGATCGCCGCGGCGGACGCGAAGTTCCTGATGGCCTTCGCGAACGTGGGGCTGTCGACCGATTCGGGCGCGTCCTGGACGTTGCCGCGGCTGATCGGCTACGGACGGGCGATGGAACTGCTGCTGCTGGCCGAACCGGTCGCCGCCGACGAGGCGCTGCGCATCGGCATGGTCAACCGGGTGGTGGACGCGGGCCAGGCGACCGAGGCGGCGATGGAACTCGCCGCGCGGATGGCGACCGGCCCCACCAGCGCCTACGCGCGGATCAAGGAGACGATGCGGGCGGCCGCCGCCGAAGGCCTCGACGAGGCGCTGGACGTGGAGGCGGGCGCGCAGAACGAGGCGGGCAGCACCGCCGACCACCGCGAGGCGGTGGCCGCGTTCGTGGAGAAGCGGACGCCGAACTTCATCGGGCGCTGAGCCGCACCGCGGGCCGTCCGCCGGTCGGCCCCCCCGCGCCGGTTCACCCGGTGCGCGGCCGGTAGCTCGGGCAGAACTCGGCGAACCGGTCCAGCGACCGCCGCAGGCCCCAGTTGACCGCGGGCCGCACCACCGGCCACAGCGCGCCGGTGCCGGTGGGCGCGGACAGGTCCTCCCACCACACGAAGGTCGACTCGTCGGCCTGGCAGTGCCCGATCACCCGGAAACCGCCCTCGCCGGACACGAGGCCACCGGTGTGGCGCACCCGGCAGCACAGCGGCCGCCGCATCTCGATGATCTCCATGGTGTCCAGGAAGCCGACGCCGCGCAGCCCGGTGAACGCGGCCAGCGTGGAGCCGAGGCCGCCGTCACCGCTGACCACGTGCACCGAGGTGCCGAGCATCCACTCGCCCTGCCGCGACCAGTCGGTCGCCGCCGCCCACACCTGCTCCGGTGCGGCGCGCACCGGCACCTCCAGCCGCAGCTGCGCGTTGCCCACCCGACTCACTCCTCCCGGTCGACCGACCGGGCGCGCTGCAGCTGATCCCCCGCGATGTCGAGCTGCCGCTGCAGGACGGCGACCTGGCCGCGCAGGTCGTCGATCTCGTTGGCCAGCCGCTCCAGCGCCCAGTCCACCTCGGCAGCCTTGTACCCGCGCAGCACCTGTTGAAACCGCAGCGAGCGCACGTCGGCGCCTTCGACGTCGACGGCGGGCAGTCTGGTCGGCGTCGCTCCGGGCGGTAGCGCCTCCAGCTGCTCCCCCCGGCCGAAGACCAGGGCAGCGAGCAGGTAGATCACCGCGGCGACCACGAGCACGACGAACAGGTAGATCAGCGCACTAGCCACGCTCCGATCGTGGCACGCCCGCCCCGCCGGGCGGCAGCAGACCTCGGCACGGCTCGCATGGCGCTGCTCGTGCCCCGGCGGCCGGCCGTCCCGCGTCGACGGGCGATCAGGCCTTGGCGGGCGCCTGGGCGGGAACGGCCTTGCCTTCGAGGACGCCTTCGATGGCGCAGGTGAACTCGCGCCAAGCCCGGCGTTCCGCGTGCAGCGCCTCCACGCCGGAGGAGGTGAGCCGGTAGGTGCGGCGCTGCCTGCCGCCGACGGTGCTCCAGGCGCTGGTGACGTAGCCCGCGCGCTCCAACCGGCGCAGCGCCGGGTACACGGTGCCCGTGGGGAGGTCCAGCGCGCCGCCGCTGCGCTGCTGCAACGCCTCGATGATCGCGTACCCGTGCAGCTGTCTGCCGTCGAGGGTGGCCAGCAGCAGAGCGTCGAGGTGGCCGCGGAGCGCATCAGCCTTCACAGGTAGCGACTCTACGGTCATTCGCCACCACTGTCACCGTCCCGATACAAGGGGACCTTGGTCCTTTCCCGATTCCCCCGCGGGTGAGTTCGATCACTCACCCGGGTGGCCGGAGTTCGCGGCGAACGGAGTCGCCCCGGTTCGGCCGAGCGGCGGGCAGGTAGATCGCGGTTCGTGACCGGGCCCGCGGCACCATCGCCCCGTTCGTGGGGCATTGCTCGACCGAACGAGTGGATCGATTCATGAGGCCCTCATCGCCGCCGCCCGGCGGCAGCACACTGCGGATCACCAGACGCGCCCTTGAGCCGGGCGCGTGCCGACGAGGAGGCCAGGAGGTCGGCGTGCGCGACGACAGCGAACGACAAGCCACCGGTTCGATCGACGATCGGGAGGTCGTCCTGCCCGTTCCCCGCCGCCAGCCCGACGCCACACCGGCACCGAGCGCGCTGTCGGTCCGGTCGAGCCTCGATGACCTTCGAGTTCGCATCGCCGCGCTGGTGGAGGCGGTGCACAACCTGCCCGCGACCGGCCTGGAGCTGGACGAGGCGCAGTGGCGGATCGACGAGCTCGCCCAGGAGATCAACCGCCCGTACCCGAGCCCACCGCGGGTGCGTTCCCGCTGGCTGCGGCTCGCCCCGCTGCTCACCGAGCTCGATGCCGCGCTCCCCGTCGCCGCCACCGGGCGCATGATCGACGACGCCTTCTGAACCGCTGAACCGCCCGCCGTCGAACGCGCGCGGCGGACGCGGTGCCTCCCGGCCCGCGCCCCGTCGACCGGGGCGAGCGCGCGGAGGCGGGCTCAGGCGAGGGCGCGCAGGACCTGGTGCGGCGGCCGGGTGCCCGCGATGGCGGCGACCATGTCCACCACCCGCCGGGTCGCGGCGACGTGGTGCGCGCGGAACACCCGGGCGCCGCCCCACGCGGCGATCGCGGTGGCGGCGAGGGTCCCCTCCAGCCGCTCGGACACCTCCGCGTCGAGGGTCTCGCCGATGAAGTCCTTGTTCGACAGCGCCATCAGCACCGGCCACCCGGTGTCCACGAGCTCGGAGACGCGCCGCACCAGTTCCAGCCCGTGCCAGGTGTTCTTGCCGAAGTCGTGGGTCGGATCGATCAGCACGCCGCCGCGCGGCACGCCGAGCGCCACCGCGGATTCGGCGCGTTCCACCAGCTCGGCGACGACCTGCGCGACCACGTCCGAGTAGCGCACCCGGTACGGGTCGGTGCGCGGCGGCAGACCGCCGGTGTGCGAGCACACGACGCCCACGCCGAACTCGGCGGCGACTCGCGCCACCTCCGGGTCGGCGCCGGCCCAGGTGTCGTTGAGCAGGTCGGCGCCCGCCTCGCACACCCGGCGGGCGACGGTGCCGCGCCAGGTGTCGACGCTGATCACCAGGCGGGGGTGCCGCTCGCGGACCGCGGCCACGAACGGCACCACCCGGCGGGACTCCTCGTCGGCACCCACCCGTTCGCCCTGCGCACCGGCGCGGACCCCGCCGATGTCGACGATGTCGGCGCCGTCGGCGACGGCGGCGTCCACGGCCGCCAGCGCGGCGTCGGCGGCGAACGTGGCGCCGCGGTCGAAGAACGAGTCGCGGGTGCGGTTGACGATGGCCATGACCAGCGGCCGGTCCGCCGCCACGTCCTTGTCCCCGAAGCGCAGCGCGGGCTGAGGCGTCATGCTCCCGATCCTGGCACGTCCACCGCGCGGCCCGGCTCGGACCGGCGGCGGCCGGGTCAGCGGGCCGGCACCGCGCAGGCGTCCAGGGCGGACTCGACGTCGGTGACGACGACCAGCGAGTCCAGCGAGCGCTGCGAGGCGAAACCGTCGGCGACGAGCCCGCGCACCCACTCCAGCATCCCGCGGTAGTGGTCGTCCGGGTCGAGGATCACCACCGGCTTGTCGTGCATGCCGATGTACCGGGACGTCCACACCTCGAACAGCTCCTCGCAGGTGCCGATGCCGCCGGGCAGCGTCAGGAACGCCGAGGCGTGCGCGTCCATCAGGCCCTTGCGCTCGCGCATGGTGTCGACCACGAGCAGTTCGTCGGCGTCGTCGTCGGCGACCTCCCGGTCCACCAGGGCCCGCGGGATGACGCCCACGGTGCGGGCGCCGCCCACGCGGGTCGCGCGCGCCACCTCACCCATCATGGAGACGCGTCCGCCGCCGGAGACGAGCGTCCAGCCGCGCTTGGCGATGCCGGTGCCGACCTCGGCGGCGAGGGTCAGGTACCGCTGGTCCACCGGCCCGGAGGCGCAGTACACGCACACCGCGTTCCCGGTGGTCTCCTCCGCGCTCAATGCGCCTCCTCCCAGGCCTGGTAGGCCTCTTCCACGATGCGCACCGCATCCTCCACATCATCGGTCAGGTGCAGCAGGGCCAGGTCCTTCTCGCCGACCTTGCCGGACGCGAGCATCGTGTCCCGCACCCAGTCGTAGAGGCCTTGCCAGTAGGACCGGCCGAACAGCACCACGGGGAACTTCGTCACCTTCTTGGTCTGCACCAGGGTGAGCGCTTCGAACAGCTCGTCCATCGTGCCGAACCCGCCGGGCAGGCAGACGAAGGCCTGGGCGTACTTGATGAACATGGTCTTCCGGGCGAAGAAGTACCGGAAGTTCACCCCGAGGTCCACCCACGGGTTGAGCCCCTGCTCGAAGGGCAGCTCGATGCCGAGGCCGACGGACAGCCCGCCCGCCTCGGAGGCGCCCCGGTTCGCCGCCTCCATGGTGCCCGGCCCTCCACCGGTGATCACGGCACAGCCGATGTCGGCCATGGCCGCGCCGAGCCGCACCCCCATCTCGTACTCTGGGTGCTCGCGCGGGGTCCGGGCGGAGCCGAAGATGGTCACCGCGCGCGGCACCTCGGCCAGCGCGCCGAACCCCTCCACGAACTCCGACTGGATGCGCATGACCCGCCACGGGTCGGTGTGCACCCAGTCGGTGGGGCCGCGCGAATCGAGCAGGCGTTGATCGGTCGTCGTCGGTTCGTGCAGGCGGGAGCGGCGGAGCACGACCGGCCCGCGCCGCTTCTCCTGCGGGCGCTCGGCGCCGTTCGGTGAACCCTCGATGGTCATGGTTCGAGGGTATGCAGCCGCCGGAGAACACCGGGTGCCGCGCCGGTGACCACGTGGTGCCGTCCGGTGCCGATAGGGCCGAAGGGCCGTGCTGACCTGCGCCGACCTGCCCGCGAAGCGGCTCCCGGGAGTACCGTGGGCGGTACGACGGGACCCGAGCGGTGCCCCGGTACGTCGGCGGCGCCGCGGTCAGGGGGCGGCCATGCTCATCGAACTGCTCGTCATCGTCCTGGTCATCGGAGTGATCTGCACGGCCTCCGCGGCGCGGATCATCACGCAGTACGAGCGGGGCGTCGTGTTCCGCTTCGGCAGGCTCCAGGAGTCGGTGCGCGGACCCGGCCTCACCTTCGTGATCCCGGGCGTGGACCGGCTGCGGAAGGTGAACCTGCAGATCATCACCATGCCGGTGCCCGCGCAGGAGGGCATCACCCGGGACAACATCACGGTGCGGGTGGACGCGGTGGTGTACTTCAACGTCACCGATCCGGCGCGCGCGGTGGTCAACGTGGAGGACTACCTGTTCGCGATGGGCCAGGTCGCCCAGTCGTCGCTGCGCTCCATCATCGGCAAGAGCGACCTGGACGACCTGCTGTCGAACCGGGAGCGGCTCAACCAGGGCCTCGAAGTGATGATCGACAGCCCGGCGCTGCACTGGGGCGTGCACATCGACCGGGTGGAGATCAAGGACGTCTCGCTGCCGGAGTCGATGAAGCGCTCCATCGCCCGGCAGGCCGAGGCGGAACGGGAACGGCGCTCCCGGATCATCGCGGCCGACGGCGAGTACCAGGCGTCCCGCAAGCTCTCCGACGCGGCGGGCGTCATGGCCGACGCCCCGGCGGCGCTGCAGCTGCGCCTGCTGGAGACCGTGGTGGAGGTGGCGGCGGAGAAGAACTCGACGCTGGTGCTGCCGTTCCCGGTGGAGCTCCTGCGCTTCGTGGAGCACGCCCAGTCCCAGCCCGGGCAGGAGCGCCCGGACGAGCGGCCCACCCGGCGACCCACCGCGGATCCCGCCGCGCTCGACCAGATCCCGGACCCCGCCGGGGTCCCCGACGTCGAGGGCGTCCCGCAGGTGCGCGACGCCCGCATCGCCCCCGGCCTCAGCTCAGGAAGCGGGTGAGCGCCTCGGCGCAGCTCCGGATCTGGGCGGTGGGCACGTTCTCCTGCTGGGTGTGCGCCAGGGTCGGCGAGCCGGGGCCGAAGTTCACCGCGGGCAGCCCCCGCGCGGCGAACCGGGCCACGTCGGTCCAGCCGAGCTTCGCCACCGGTTCCCCGCCCGCGGCCGCCACAAGTTCGGCCGCGGCGGGCGAACCCAGGCCGGGCAGCGCGCCGCCGGAGCCGTCCACGACGGTGAGGTCGAAACCGTCGAACACCTCGCGGACGTGGGCTTCGGCCTCCGCCAGCGACTTGTCCGGGGCGAAGCGGTGGTTGACCGCGACCAGGCACGAGTCGGGCACGACGTTGCCCGCGACCCCGCCTTCGATCCGCACCGCCTGCAGGCCTTCGTGGTACTGGAGGCCGTCGATCACCGGCTGCCGCGGCACGTAGTCCAGCAGCCTGCGCAGGATCGGCTCGGCCCCGTGGATCGCGTTCTCCCCCATCCACGCGCGCGCGGTGTGCGCGCGGGCACCGCTGGTGCGGATCTCCACCCGCAGCGTGCCCTGGCAGCCCGCTTCGATGCTGGCGTTGGACGGTTCGCCGACGATCGCCAGGTCGCCGTCCAGCCAGTCCGGCAGCTCCCGCTCGATCCGGTTCAGCCCGTTGTGCTCGGCCGCGATCTCCTCGCAGTCGTAGAACAGGAAGGTGAGGTCGTGGCGCGGTTCCGGCAGCGCCGCGGCCACGTGCAGCAGGACGGCGTCGCCACCCTTCATGTCCACGGTCCCGCAACCGTGCAGCACCTCGTCGGCCCCGGAACCGGTGCGCCGGGACGGCAGGTTGTCGTTGATCGGCACGGTGTCCAGGTGACCGGCGAGCAACACCCGGGACGCGCGCCCGAGGTTCGTGCGGGCCAGCACGGCCTCGCCGTTGCGCACCACCTCCAGGTGCGGTGCCTGGGCGCGCAGCGCGTGCTCCACGGCGTCGGCGAGGCGCCGCTCGTCCCGGGAGACGCTGGGGATGTCCACCAGCGCGGCGGTCAGCTCGACGGGATCGGCGCGGAGATCGAGGAGGTCGGTCACCCGAGGCAGGCTACCCGCGGCGGTGCGCGCACCGCCGCGCCGACGCCGCCGCACCCGCGGAGTCCACGGTGGACGGTCCAGCGGCCGGAATCCGCGCTCGCTCCCGGCAATCGCGCGATCACGAACAGTGCCGGTGCCGCCTGCCGAGCCGACCCCTGCAGGGCGGTGCCGGAATGCGCCGATTACCGTTTTTCGCATGAGCGCGCAGACACCCGACCCGCAGAGCACCGGCGCCCACGGCATCGGCCTGGCCACCGTCACCGACGACGGCACCGTGCTGGACACCTGGTTCCCCACCGTCAAGCTCGGTGAGCCCGGCGAATCCCGCACCACCCGGCTGACCGGCGAGGAAGCGGTGCGGTCCCTGGGCGAGGCCGGGGCCGCACTGCTCGGCCGCGACGACGCCCGCGGCGTGGAGGTCGTCGCCGTGCGCACCGAGATCGGCAGGCTCTCCGACGAGCCCGCCGACACCCACGACATCTACCTGCGCCTGCACCTGCTCTCGCACCGCCTGGTCCGCCCGCACGGGCAGAACCTGGACGGCATGTTCGGGCTGCTGTCCAACGTCGTGTGGACCAACCACGGCCCCTGCCCGGTCGAGGGCTTCGAGGCGACCCGGCTGCGGCTGCGGTCCCGCGGCCCGGTCACCGTCCACAGCGTCGACAAGTTCCCCCGGATGGTCGACTACGTGACGCCGTCCGGCGTGCGCATCGGCGACGCGGACCGGGTGCGGCTGGGCGCGCACCTGGCCAGCGGCAGCACCGTCATGCACGAGGGCTTCGTGAACTTCAACGCGGGCACGCTCGGCGCGTCGATGGTCGAGGGCCGGATCTCGGCGGGGGTCGTCGTCGGGGACGGCTCCGACGTCGGTGGTGGGGCGTCCGTGATGGGCACCCTCTCCGGCGGTGGCAAGGAGGTCATCTCCATCGGTGAGCGCTGCCTGATCGGCGCCAACGGCGGCGTCGGCATCACCCTCGGCGACGACTGCGTCGTGGAGGCCGGGCTGTACGTCACCGCGGGCACCAAGGTCTCGCTGCCGGACGGCACCCTCACGAAGGCGCGCGAGCTGTCCGGATCCGACGGTCTACTGTTCCTGCGCAACTCCGCCACCGGCGCGGTGGAGGTCCGCCCGCGCACCGGCGGGAAGGTCGAGCTGAACGCGGCGCTGCACGCGAACGACTGACCACTACGCCGATCCGACCGCCGAAGGGCGGGGGTTCACCGGGCCCGGATCGGCGACACTGGTGGTATGGACCGCCCCGCAGGTACGCCCGGCCTGCCACCCGAACCGCTGGTGGCGGGCCGGGCGGACCCGATCGCCGAGCACGTCCGCGCCGCGCTGGACCTCAGCACCCGCGCCCTGCTGGACGGCGAAGCAGGGGCCGGACGCGAGAAGACCGCCGAACCGGTGCACCGGATGCGGATCTCGGTGCGCCGGATGCGAGTGGTCCTGCGCTCCGCCGCCCCCTTCCTGGACCAGCGCTGGTCGGAACCGCTGCGCGCGGAGCTCGGCTGGCTCGGCCGCGAGCTCGGCGTGGTCCGCGACCTGGACGTGCTGCTGGCGCGGCTGCACCGGGACGCCGCCGATTTCGACGCGGCGCAACGGGAATCGGCGGGCAGGCTGTTCGACGCCGCGAGCCGCGAGCACCGCGCCGCGCGGGAGGCGCTGCTGGCCGTGCTGGCCGGGCAGCGCTACCGGGCGCTGGTCGACGCGCTCACCTCGGCCGTGCGCGAACCGCTGCCCGCCTCCGCCGTGGAGCAGAGCGGGATGCGCGAGCTCCGCGCCCTCGTCGCCGAGCAGTACCGCCGGCTGCGCCGCGCGGTCGACGAGGTGGGCCCCGGCGCGACCGACGAGGAGCTGCACGAGCTCCGCCTCCTCGGCAAGCGGCTGCGGTGGACCGCGGAACTCGCCGAGCCGGTGTCCGGCAAGCCGATGCGGCAGCTGCTCGCCGCCGCGAAGCGGTTCCAGGACGTGCTCGGCGAACTCCACGACGCTCGCAACGCCGAAGAACAGGTGCGGCGACTGCTCGCGGACCTCGGGCCGGACGTCCGGCTCGCGTTCGTGTCCGGTCGCCTCGTCGAACGGGAGCACGCCCGCCGGGTCGACCACCGGGAGCAGTGGTGGGAGCGCTGGCGCGAGCTGCGCAGCAGTGCCGCGAAGGTGTGAGCGGGCGGCGCGCTCGACCGGCGGCCGCCCGCCGCTCAGCCCAGCCGCGCCGCGGCCGCCTCGATCCGCTCGTCCGGTGCGGTCAGCGCGATCCGGACGTGCCGCTGCCCGCCGGGACCGTAGAACGTGCCGGGCGCGACGAGGATGCCGCGCTGCGCCAGCAGGCCCACCGTCTCCCAGGCGTCGTCCCCGCACGTCGCCCACAGGTACAGGCCCGCGCGCGAGTGCTCGATGGTGAACCCGGCGGCCTCCAGCGCGGGGCGCAGCACCGCGCGGCGGGCCGCGTACAGCTCGCGCTGCGCCTCGACGTGCTCGTCGTCGAGCAGCGCCGCCGTCATCGCCTGCTGCACCGGCCGCGGCATGATCATGCCCGCGTGCTTGCGCAGCTCCAGCAGCCGCGCCACCAGGTCCGGGTCACCCGTGATGAACCCGGCGCGGTAGCCGGCCAGATTCGAGGACTTCGACAGCGAGTGCACCGCCAGGACCCCGGTGGGGTCCTCGCCGGTCACCGACGGGTGCAGCACCGACACCGGCTCGGCTTCCCACCCCAGCGCCAGGTAGCACTCGTCGGAGGCCACCACGGCCCCTGCCTCGCGCGCCGCGCGCACCGACTCGGCCAGCGCGGCCGCGTCCAGCACCCGGCCCGTCGGGTTGGACGGCGAGTTCAGCCACACCAGCGCTGTCCCCGCGGGCGGGGCCTCCCCCGGCGCGAGCCGCACCACCTCGGCGCCGGCGATCTTCGCACCGACCTCGTAGGTCGGGTACGCCAGCTCCGGGATCGCCACCACGTCACCGGCCCGCACGCCCAGCAGCGTCGGCAACCAGGCGACCAGCTCCTTGGAGCCGATCGTCGGCAGCACCGCCGCCGGGTCGACGGTCACCCCGTGCCTGCGGGCCAGCGCCTCGACGGCTGCGGCGCGCAGTTCCGGCGTGCCGTGCGTCGCCGGGTAGCCGGGCACCTCGGCGACCGAGGCCAGCGCCGCGCGCAGCGGCTCCGGCACCGGGTCGACCGGGGTCCCGACCGACAGGTCCACCAGCCCGTCCGGGTGCGAGCGGGCCGTCGCGGTCTGGGCGGCCAGGGAATCCCACGGGAAATCCGGCAGCCGCGGACCGCGCGGCTCGCGCGTCCCGGAGCTCATTCTCCCTGCGGCGGCAGGCTGGTCACGGGCTCGACGTCCTTGTCGACCTTGCCGACCTTGGCCGCGCCGCCGGGCGAACCGAGCTCGTCGAAGAAGTCCACGTTCGCCTTCGTGTAGGCGCCCCACTCGTCCGGGACGTCGTCCTCGTAGTAGATGGCCTCCACCGGGCAGACCGGTTCGCAAGCACCGCAGTCGACGCACTCATCGGGGTGGATGTAGAGCATCCGCCCGCCCTCGTAGATGCAGTCGACAGGGCATTCCTCGATGCATGCCTTGTCGAGCACGTCGACGCAGGGCTCGGCGATCACGTAGGTCACGGTTGCTCTCCTGCTAGTTTCGATCCGGACCAGGCTTCCGCTACCCGGCCGATGCCAGTATCCCCCGGGCCCACCGCCGCGAACCAAGGTGGTCCCGTCGCGCGGGCACCATTTCGACCATACTTCGGGGCGCCGAGGGCGGTAAACGCCATGAACTCCTCGGATCGCTAGTGTCCCGCCCCGTGGGCATCCGCCCGCAACCACTTCGCACCCTGCTTCGCGATGCGGCGCAGCGCGGACCGTTCGCCCAGGTAACCACCCACGACGCCGACGACGGGCACGTTGCCGATCCACTCGTGGTAGAAGCGGCCCTGCGGCCGCTTGTCCAGTTCGGAGTCGATCTCCCAGAGGGCACGTGCCATTCGCCACACCGTGCGCACCACCGCCCGCACCCGGGTGCCGCCGGTGCGGCGGGCCTCGTCGAGCTCCTCGGTCAGCTCGGCCGTCATCGCGTCCTCCTCGGCCTGCGCACCGCCCCGCTCCCCGGACGCGACCTCCGGGGGCAGATCGCGGTCCAGCAGCACCTTCGCGATCAGCCGCACCCGGGTCGCCCGGTCCGCCACGCCGTGCTCGGCGGCGATCGCCGAGAGCACCAGGCCCTGCCCGGCCATCCCGAGCGCGTTGCGGATCGGCAGCCGCGAGGTGAGCGCGCCGCCGAACCGCGGCAGGCCCGCCACGACCGCGACCAGCCTGCCCACCCGCTGCGCCCACCAGTCGCAGCGCTCGTCGACGCTCATCGCGTCCCAGGTGGAGCTGCCCGGCAGGCGCATGCCGTCCAGCTGGCGCAGCAGCTTGTGCAGCACCCCGGGCGCGTCCGCCGCGGAGTCGTCCGGGGTGCGGGACGGCTCGGCCGCGGCGGGCCCGCTCTCCGGCGACTCGTCCGGTGCCGGGGCCCGCGGGGCGGTGGAAGAGGTCTCGTTCTCGGCATCCGCGCTCTCGGCTCCCGCGCTTCCGACGCCCGCGTTCCCGACGCCCGCGTTCTCGGTGCCTGCGTTCACGACATCCGCGGCCTCGGCTCCCGCCGCGGCGTCGGCGAACCGGCCGCGCAGCCGCAGCGGATCGGACTCCCGGAGCACCTCCAGCAGCGGCGTCGTCGCGCGCACGAACGGGCGCAGCACCACCGCGACCCGCTCGTCGGTCAGCACCTCGGCCACGGCCGCCCCCTCACCTGCCGGCGGACCTGCCCAGGACGATCCCGAGCATCATCGCCGACGGCAGCGTCCCCGCTCCGATCAGCAACAACGTGCGCCAGTCGTTGCCCATCAGCATGACGTCGCCGCCGGGGCCGAAGAGGCCGAACACGAAGATGGTGGCGAACCACACCACCAGCGGGGCCGCCGCCACCCGCCTGCTCGGCGCGAGCCGGCCCGCCGCCGAGACCAGCATCGGCGTCGTCACCGCCGCCACCGCAGTGGTGATCGGGAACGGCGTGCTCCCGATCCACAGCGGCAGGTACAGCACCTCCACCAGCGCCAGTACCACCGCGTCGAGCAGCAGGAAGCCGAACACCAGCCGGTCGAGGCCGCTCACCTCGGCTCCACCGGTTCGGTCCCGCTCACCCCGAGCCCGCCGAACAGGTCCTGCTCGCCGCCCGCCGGATCACCGGTGGCCAGCACGTAGTGCTCGGTCCCGGTCAGCGGGTGCGCCACTCCGTTCGACAGCGCGTAGGCGCCGGGGCCGTCCTCGTTGTTCCACTCGTCCACCCACACCCGGACCTGGGTGCCGTGGGCGCGCAGGGCGCGGATCTTGGCCGGGAGGTGGTCCGCGACGTCGATCACCGTGGTGATCGATTCGTCGGGCACGCTCGCCAGGTCCGCCGGGTCGGGGAGCTCGAACGGCAGTGCTTCGGCGGTGGCCAGCTCGACCAGCCCGGCGCGGATCCGGTCCCGGGACGGCACCGCGTGGAACACCCGCAGCACGTCCGGGACGCGTTCGGCCGCGGCCATCGTCACCTCGTGCGCGCGCACGTGGTCGGGATGGCCGTAGCCGCCGTCAGCCGCGTACGTCACCACGACCTGGGGCCGCACCTCGTGCAGGACTTCGGCGAGCGCATCGGTCTGCTCGGCCAGGTCGCCGACGGCGAACGCCCGCGGGTGCGCCGAGGGCAGCGCCCCGGCGCGGCCGGGTTCCTCCCACAGCATCCCGGAATCTCGCCACCGGCCGATGCCGCCGAGGAAGCGGTGGTCGGCCACCCGCAGCGCCGCGCAGGCGGAGCGCAGTTCGCCCACCCGGTAGCCGCCGAGCTGGTCGGCCTGGTCGGCGGCCAGTCCCCGCAGGCTCTCCGGGATGACCTCGCCCTCTTCACCGAGGGTGCAGGTCACCACCGTCACCTGGACACCGCGCGCCGCGTAGCGGGCGATCGTCCCGCCGGTCCAGAGGGTCTCGTCATCCGGATGCGCGTGCACCAGCAACAACCGGGGAGGAGCCGTCAGCGTCACCTGCACAGCGTAATCGGCGCGGCGCGCCCCTCCGCGCGGTGGTCGAGCAGCCGGCGACGCGCCCTGTCAACCAGCGTCGATCAACTTTCACCCGAGCCGGTGGACCGGATCCCCCGGACGATCAGCTCAGCGGCCCTGCAGCGCGTCCAGCGCGACCGCCTGCGCGAACACCACCCGCCGGTCCAGCCGGTCGTCCCGGACCGTGATCACGTAGCGGTCCCGCAGCGCGAACTTCTTCTCCACGGACAGCACGACCTCCCCGTCCACGGTGAAGTCGAAGTGGTAGGGGAAGAAGAACGGGATGTTCTCGATGAACGGGATGAACTCCCACCCGCGGCGCAGCAGCGCGATCGCCTTGCTGCGCTCGTGCCCGACGCAGCCGGGGTGGCCGGGCTGCTCCACGTGCCAGGTGGACCGGGTCAGCGACTTGCGGAAGTCCTTGCGGAACGAGCCGATCGGCGCGCCCGCCGCGTCGGTGACGTCGTAGCCGGAGGCCAGGTCCATCACCTTCCGCGCCCGGAAACCCGCCACCGGCCGGGTCTTGTCGGTGTCCGCGTAGAGCGTGACCTGCTCCTTGAGCGCGACCCGCTTCTGCTGCGCGAACGCGACGAGCTCGCCTTCGCCGCCGTGGCCGTCGTCGGCCCGGATCTCGTACCGGTTGACCATCAACGTCATGCGCTGGCGCATGTGGAACGTGCTGATCTGCTGCAACGGCCCCGAATCCACGCTCTCTCCTCGCTGTCCCGGCCCGGCCGGAGGTCAGTACCCGTCGTTGTCGCTGGGGGTGCCCTTCCAATCGGCCGCGGTGGAGAACGGGCCCGACAGGCCGTTCCCGCGCTGCACCCCGGTCACGTCCCGGCCGAACGCCAGCACCTGCGCCTGCTGGTACAGCGGCAGCGCCACGGCCTGCGACCACAGCACCGATTCGACCTTCGCCGAGGCTTCCGGGAACGGGAGCGCCCCGCTGAGCGCGGCGTCGATCGTCGGCTGCAGCAGCTGGTCGCAGAACCCCGTGGCGGTGAACGGGAACGGCTGGTCGTCCGAGTCGACGCCCGGGCAGCCGTAGGAGGTGGCCATCATCGCCGCCGGATCTCCGTCGGCCGGGCGCGGCGCGATCGCCATGTCCACCGAGCTCGCCGCACCGGGTTCCTCCGACAGCGGATTCGCCGGCAGCATCTCGCCGAAGAGCTGGTCGCCGGTGGGGGTGACCACGGTGGCCTGGATGTCCTGGGCCCGCAGCTGCGCCGCCGCGTCCTCGGCGATCCGGATGTACTGCTCGTGCTCGAACGGGGCCGCGATCACCAGGTTCAGCGTGCGGCCGTCCTTGGTCCACGCCCCGGCGCGGTGCTCGTACCCGGCTTCGGTGAGCAGCCGCTGCACGCGCGCCGGATCGGGTCCGTCGGTGCCGGGCGGCTCGGTCGGGGTGTACCCGCGTTCCGAGGGCGCGAGCACCTGGGCGTGCGCGTGCAGCTGGTCCCCCGGCCCGCCACCGCTGCCGACGTCGATCAGCGCCTCGCGGTCCAGACCGGCCACGACGGCGTTCCGCACCCGGGCGTCGGCGAGCTGCGCGCTGGTCGGCCGCAGCAGCACCTGCATCGTCGCCGGGCGGGGAACGGTGCTGACCTGGACCGACGACCCCAGGTCGCGCAGCGCGCCCATGGTGTTCCGGTCCGCGCCGAACACCGCCATGTGCAGGTCCCCGCTGCGGAGCGCGGCGACCTGACCGGCCTGGTCGCTGGCCCGCAGCACGATCCGGTCGGACACCGCGGGCTTGCCCCAGAACCGGTCGTTGCGCTCCAGGATGATCTCCCCGCGCTGCAGGTCGACCTGGCGGATCGCGAACGGCCCGCCCGAGGCCGGGTAGCCGTTGTCCAGCGCCGTCGTCCACCCGCGCGGCGCGTCCCGCAGCAGGTGCGCGGGCAGCAGGTTCGCGAACAGGCTCTGCCAGCCCGGGTAGGGCCGTTCGAAGGTGACCTCGACGGCCTTGCCGCCGTTGCGCGACTGCACGTCGTCGATCAGCTGGTACCCGGCGGGATCCGACACGCCGGGCTGGGAGCGCAGCTGCTCCCACAGGTAGACGAAGTCCTCGGCGGCGATCGGCGCGCCGTCCGACCAGGCCGCCTCCTTGCGGATCCGGTAGCGCACCGTGAACCGCTCCGCCTCCGGCACGACCTCCGCCGACTCCATCAGCGTCGTGTCCAGCGCGTTCGCCCCGTCTGGCCCGGGCCGGAACACCGAGGGCAGCATCAGGCTGGACAGCGCCGAGCTCGTCGGCGACAGGTCCGCGAGCGTGTGCGGGTTGAACCCGCCCTCCAGCGAGTCGACGCCGACGACGACCTCGGTCGGCATCGGCTGCGTCGACGGAGCCGTCTGCGGACTCGGCTCCGGCGGCGCGACCAGCGGAGGCGGCGGCGCGTCGGTGCACGCCACCACCAAGCTCCCGATCGTCACCAGCAAGCTGACCACGGTGAGCGGACGTCGACCCTGGTGCACGCTGCCGAACCTCCCCTCGTTCCCGGTCGCCGATCGCAGGCGGACGCGATGTCCCCCTGTCGGAGGACGCGCGGAAGCACTCATGGTTCCGCGCGTCCTCGCGGCGCCGCACACCGGGGTGGAAACGCTCAGCTTCTGCTCAGGGAACTCAGCCGTTGTCGCGAGCCTTGGCCCGGGAACGCTCCCGGCCGCGGGTCGTCGCGTCCAGCACGACCTTGCGGACCCGGATCGCGTCCGGCCCGACCTCGACGCACTCGTCGGCGGAGCAGAACTCCAGCGCTTCCTCCAGGCCCAGCGTGCGGGGCCGGGCCAGCCGCTCCAGCTCGTCGCCGGTGGCGGAGCGCATGTTGGTGAGCTTCTTCTCCTTGGTGACGTTGATGTCGAGGTCCTCGGCGCGCGGGTTCTCGCCCACGACCATGCCCTCGTACACCTCGGCGCCGGGCTCCACGAAGAACGTGCCGCGGTCGGCCAGCTGCATCATCGCGTAGCTGGTGACCGGGCCGGTGCGGTCCGCCACCAACGAGCCGCTGTGCCGGGTGCGCAGTTCGCCGACCCACGGGAAGTAGCCCTCGAAGACGTGGTTGGCGATGCCGGTACCGCGCGTCTCGGTGAGGAACTCGGTGCGGAAGCCGATCAGGCCGCGCGAGGGGATCACGTAGTCGAGCTTGATGCGGCCGGTGCCGTGGCCCTCCATCGTCTCCATCTTCCCCTTGCGCCCGGCCAGCAGCTGGGTGATCGCACCCAGGTGCTCCTCCGGGGAGTCGATGGTGAGCCGCTCGAACGGCTCGCACAGCTTGCCGTCGATGGTCTTGGTGACCACCTGCGGCTTGCCCACGGTCAGCTCGAAGCCCTCGCGGCGCATCGTCTCCACGAGCACGGCCAGCGCCAGCTCGCCACGTCCCTGCACCTCCCAGGTGTCGGGGCGCTCGGTCGGCACGACCTTGATGCTGACGTTGCCGATCAGCTCGGCGTCGAGGCGGTTCTTCACGAACCGCGCGGTGACCTTCGTGCCGCCGTTGCGGCCGGTCATCGGCGAGGTGTTCACGCCGATGGTCATCGAGATCGCCGGGTCGTCCACGGTGATCCGCGGCAGCGGCTGCGGGTCGTCGGCGTCGGCGAGGGTGTCGCCGATGGTGATGTCCGGGATGCCCGCGATCGCCACCAGGTCACCGGCGTGCGCCTCGGCGGCCGGTACCCGGTCCAGGTTCTCGGTGATGAGCAGTTCGGTGATCCGCACCTTCTCCACGGACCCGTCCTCGCGGCACCAGCCGACGGTCTGGCCCTTGCGCATGGTGCCCGCGTGGATGCGGCACAGCGCGATGCGGCCCAGGAAGGCGGAGGCGTCGAGGTTGGTGACCAGGGCGCGCAGCGGTGCCTCGTAGTCGCCGACCGGCGCGGGCACGTGCTCCATGAGCACGTCGAACAGCGCGGTGAGGTCCTCGTCCTCGGGCAGGTCGCCGTCGGCGGGCTGGGTGAGGCTCGCGCGCCCGGAGCGGGCGGAGGCGTAGATCACCGGCAGGTTCAGCACGGCGTCCATGTCCACCGAGCCCTCGCCGTCGTCGAGCTCGGAGGCGAGGTCCAGCAGCAGGTCGTGGGCCTCTTCGACGACCTCGGCGCAGCGCGCGTCCGGGCGGTCGACCTTGTTCACCACGAGGATCACCGGCAGCTTCGCGGCCAGCGCCTTGCGCAGCACGAAGCGGGTCTGCGGCAGCGGGCCTTCGCTGGCGTCGACCAGCAGCACCACGCCGTCGGCCATGGACAGGCCGCGCTCGACCTCGCCGCCGAAGTCGGCGTGGCCCGGGGTGTCGATGACGTTGATGGTGACGGGACCGTCCTCGGTCTCCCGCCGGACGGCCGTGTTCTTGGCCAGGATCGTGATGCCCTTTTCCCGTTCCAGGTCATTGGAGTCCATGACCCGGTCGACGAGTTCGGCACGTTCGGAGAAGGCGCCGGATTGCCGCAGCATGGCGTCCACCAGGGTGGTCTTACCGTGGTCGACGTGCGCGACGATCGCGACGTTGCGCAGATCATTGCGGATCCGCTGGTTCGGTTCGGCGACGCTGGTGGCGGGCACGCGAGCACTCCATGAGTTGGAAGACGAAGATCAGGTCTGGCGGCGGGCGCTAGTCGACCTCGGCCGACCGCCGTCCCGCTGCCGCCGCTGCGGGAAGTTGCGGCCCCCGGCGCGGACCCGCGTTCCGAGAACCCCGTGCTCCGGCAGGCTCACCCATCGTGAGAAGGCGGCCGATCGCGGACGGCGGGGCCGTCATTGTCGAAGGCCCGACACTTGCTGAGGCTCGGTGCGTTGTCGACACGCGGCCTAGTCCAGCGTAGAGCACTTCCCGAACGGGGCCGCGGACAGGTGTTGAGCGCAACACCCGCGGCCGCTGGTTCGCCGGAACCAGCGGGACCGACCTAGGGTGGCGGTGTCCGGTCCCCGAGCGGACCCCTCCGGCAGCGGGAAGCCAGTCGTGGGCAAGAAAACGATCAAGGTCAAGCGGAAGTGCTGCCTTTCGAAACCGCCGTGCAAGCAATGCCCGATCGTGGTGCTGCGGGAAGCGTTGAAGGACGCGAAAGCACGCGAAGTCAAGAAAGCGCAGAAGAAGGCGAAGAAGGAGTCGAAGGAAAAGGGATCGCATTGATCCGCTCCTCGGCGCGGCAGCCCAGGCGCGGATCAGCGCGAACGCTTTATTCGCTGGTCGGGACGAGCTGGTCGGCGTACTTCGCCATTTCCGGCACGGTGCGCAGCGCCTGGAATTCGATCACTTCGTGCCGGGCGAGTTTTCGCAGCTCGAAGGGATCGGTGGCGAGGATGGCCTCCAGCCTGCCGCGGGACATGGATCTGGCGATGAGCACGCCCCCGGTCAGCGGGCGGCCCGGTTCCGGAGCGCGGTGGCCGGTCGTGATGAAGTCACCGGCCTCGTAATGTCTGCTCACCCACTCATAGTGATCCACCAATGCGCCGTCGATGTCCGATTGCGGAGCCGTGTAGTTCAGCAATACGACGAACATGAATCCACGATAGTCCTCCTCCGGCACGAGTGCCCATACCCTTCTGATAATGTGCGTGCCGTGCACGAAATGTCGCATCCGCGTCTGAGCATGTGGTGGGGGGGGGGGGGGGGGGGGGGGCGGGGCCCGGGGGGGGGGCGGGGGCCGGCCCCCCCCCCCCCCCCGGGGGGGGGGGGGGGGGGGCGGGGCGGGCGGCGGGGG
>NZ_JAIUKB010000039.1:0-17580 GCF_020176785.1 Saccharopolyspora sp. 6V
CTGCGCCCCCCCGGCCGCGGCCGCCCGCGCCCCGGCGCCCGCCCCCCGCCCCCCCCCGCCCCCCCCCCCGCCCCGCCGCCCCCCCCCCCCCCCCCCCCCCCCCCCCCCCCCCCCCGGCTCGTCGTGCGCTGAACCGCACGCACATCGGTCGCCACCAGGCGACCGGGCGATGCGCGGTGCAGGCTGGTGAGCGGCCGTCGATCCGAGGAGAGATCGTGACCCGCTTGTCCGGCATCACCCCGTCCGGCCACGTCCACCTGGGCAACCACCTCGGCGCGCTGCGCCGCTGGGCGACCGGGGGCGGCCCGGAGGACCTGTACTTCATCTCCGACCTGCACGCGATGACGCTGCCGTACCGGCCCGAGCGGCTGCGCGCCCTCACCAGGGAGAACCTGGCCGTGCTGCTGGCGAGCGGCATCACCGCCGACTCGGTGTTCGTGCAGTCCGACCTGGCGGGCGAGCTCGGCGCGCTGAACTGGGTCCTGGAGTGCACCTGCGGCTTCGGCGAGGCCGCCCGGATGATCCAGTTCAAGGAGAAGGGCGCCGGGCAGGACAGCGCGCGCCTCGGCCTGCTCACCTACCCGGTGCTGATGGCGGCGGACATCCTGCTGCAGGGCGCCACCGAGGTCCCGGTCGGAGTGGACCAGAACCAGCACGTCGAACTGGCGCGCACGCTGGCCAGGCGGTTCAACGGCGGCCGCGGGGAGGTGTTCGTCGTCCCGCGCGCCGTGGTGCCGAAGACGGCCGCCTCGGTCCGGGACCTGTCCGATCCGGCCCGCAAGATGGCGAAGTCCGCGCAGCAGCAGGCGGGCGTCGTGTTCGTGCTGGACGAACCGGACGTGGTGCGCCGCAAGTTCCGCCGCGCCGTCACCGACGACCGGGCCTCGGTCCGCTACGACCCGGACGAGCAGCCCGCGGTGGCGAACCTGCTGGAGATCCTCGCCGCCTGCACCGGTGGCAGCCCGTACGCGGCGAGCTCGGCCGCGAGCACGTACGCCCAGCTCAAGGACACCGTGGCGGAGGCGGTGGTCGAGCTGCTGCGGCCGGTCCGGGACGGCGCCCGCGAGCTGCTGGACGACCCCGCCGAGCTGGACCGGGTGCGGGAGAAGGGCGCCGCCCGCGCGGCCGAGCGCGCCCGGCCGCGGCTGGACGCCGCGATGCGGGTCGCCGGGTTGCGTTGAACGTCCCCTGATCGAACGAGCCGAGGCCGGGGGCCCGGGATCGGGCGCCGCGCGCCCCACGGGCCCCTGACCTGGGTTCTCGACCCGCACCGCCGAATCGCCTCCGCCCGGGCGTTCGTTCACCAGTTCGAGTAGTTCGGGCTGGAAACGTGGCGAACAGGTGGTCGAACGCGGCAATCTTGCTGCATGAACGCAGCGAACGCACACCACGGCCGGAACGGCTTCCGACGCGGCGGCCGAGACCTCACAGCGGCAGCTCGCGCAGCGAGTGCGCCAGCACCTGGTCGGCTTCGAGCCAGTCCAGCCCGCCCAGTTCGGACCGGGTCGCCCAGCACACCGCCCGGTGCTCCACCGCCCGCGGCTCGACGCCGGGGTCGGCCAGTTCCGCGGTGTGCACCCGCAGCAGCATCCCGCCGCGCAGCGGCACGTCGGTGCCGACGCGTCCGGTCGGCACTACCTCCACGTCCAGCTCCTCCTTGCACTCCCGGACGACCGCGTCCTGCTCGCTCTCCCCCGGCTCCACCCGGCCACCGGGCAGTTCCCAACGACCGGCGTCCCGCGCGGGGAACCGGCGCTGCTGCACGAGCAGCCGCCCCCGCCGCGTGATCGCCGTCCCCACCACGACCGGCCGCGCCGCCCAGGACTCAGCGAGCGCACCGACCGCGCGCATCCGGCGCGCCAGCACCGCCAGCACCACGCGACGGGCCAGCGCCACGTCGACCAGCCGCCCGAGCGCGCCGAACGGCGTCGTCCAGCGCAGCGAGTCGGTCAGCAGCGTGTGGCCACCGGCTTCGGCCAGCACCGATTCGTGCCGCAACTCCTGGAGAGGACCAGCGATGAGCACCGATTCCAACCGATCCGCGTCGGCCCGCACGATGCGAGTGCGCAGCCGTGCCGCCGGGACCTTCGTCCACCGGAAGGCGAGGTCGTCCCCCGGGACGAGGAGTTCGGCGGCGGGCGTCAGCGCCCGGCCCTGGATGCCCAGTTGCCGCAGGCCCTCCTCCGCGGTGCGGGTGTGGCGCAACGCCGCCCCGACCGTTCGCAGCGGGGCCGCCACCAGACCTGTGCTTCGCAACACCGACACGTGGGGACATCCTGCCGCACGCCGCGCGGAGCGGTCCCCGGGGTGGTTCCCGTTCCGGGAGGCGACCCGCGCCCGAGCCCCGGGCGCGTTCCGCCGGCTGCGCGCGGTCGCCCGTCGGCTGCGCGGCGCGCTCGCGACGGTCTCAACCCCCGCGGGGCGCGGGGCGCAGCGGGCCGGGCAACGGCCAGCGGATCTCGATGCGGGCACCGCCTTCGGGCGACTCCGCCGCGTGCACCGAACCGCCCCGGCCGCGCACGGCTTCGGCCACCAGAGCCAGTCCCAGCCCGGCGCCGCCGGTGCGGCGGGCCCGGTCCGGCTGCACCCGGTGGAACCGGTCGAACACCCGCGTCCGGTGCTCGGCGGGGATCCCCGGCCCGTCGTCGTCCACGACCAGCCGGACGCTCTCGGCCGCCGGGAGCAACGACACCCGGACCAGCGCCCGCGCGTGCCGCAGCGCGTTCCCGATCACGTTGTCCAGCACGGTGGCCACCTCGGCGGCACCGGCGAGGATCACGACGCTCCCGGTGGGCGCGGTGACCTGGACCCGGGGCCGGCCGCCCCGCAGGTTGGCCCGGTCGGCGGCCGCGCGCACGGCGCTGCCGAGCTCGATCGGCTGCTGCGGCGGCTGGGAACCGGACTCGGCCCTGGCCAGCGCGAGCAGTCCGTCCACCAGCTCCGACATCCGCTGCGCCTCGGCGGCGATGTCCTGGAGGGTCTCCTGCGCGAGCTCCGGGTCGGGGTGCACCACGGCGACCTCGGCCTGCGCCCGGATCGAGGCGACCGGGTTGCGCAGCTCGTGCGCGGCATCGCCGGTGAACCGGCGCAGCCACTCCGTGTCGCCGTCGCGGCGGGCCAGCATCTCGTTGAGCGCTTCCGCGAGCGCGCGCAGCTCGTCGTCGGCCGCCGGCACCGGCAGTCGACGCCCCTCCGGCAACCGCACCGCGGCCACCCGCATCCGCTCCACCGGGCGCAGCGACCGGCGCACCACCAACCAGGTCGCGACGCCGACAGCACCCGCGGCGATGATCGAGCCGAGCGCCAGGGCGCGGCCCGCCGAGCGCACCGTGTCGGAATGGCCGATCAGGTGCGCGCCGCCCAGCACCAGCCGCGGATCGCCCGCCGGGTCGGGCACCACGGTCCCGACCCAGCGGTAGAGGCCTCGGGCCGGGCCGTCCGCGGACCACTCGACGACGCCCTCGCCGCTCTTGAGCTCGCTGATGTTCGACCGCCCCAGCCGCGGGTCCGGCAGGGAATCGACCGGGACGCCCGAGGTGTCCAGCACCCGGACCTCACCGCCCGCCACCTCGCGCGGCGGTGTCCCGGTGGCGACCTGCCGCGCCGCGACCTCGACCTTGCCGTTCAACTCCGCGTCCACGGATTCGACGAGCAGCCAGCTCATCAAGCCGACGCCGAAGTGCGCGAGCACGCCGAACCCGACGAGGGCCACCGCCGTCGCGACCGCGCTGGTCCGGAACCGGAGGGTGCGGCGCGACCACCACGTCCGCAGCCGCCGCAGGGGCGACCAGTTCACCGGGAACCGTCCCCACCGCGTGGCTTCGTCGGTTCGGCGGCGGCGACCTCGTCCTGGTCCGGTTCGACGCTGACCTGGTAACCGTGGCCGCGGACCGTGCGCACCAGGTGCCCGGCGCCCGCCGCGGTGAGCTTGCGCCGCAGGTAACCGACGTAGACCTCGACCACGTTGCGGGTGACGAACTGGTCCGCGCCCCACACCTGGCGCAGCAGGTCCTCCTTCGGCACCACGGTGCCCGGACGGCTCGCCAGCGCGACCAGCAACCCGTACTCGCGCGGGGAGAGCGCCACCGGTGATCCGGCCCAGCTCACCTCACGGGCATCGCGGTCGATCTCCAGCTCGCCCACGCGCAACCTGGCGTGCCGCGCGGAGCTCTCGCCGCGACGTGCCAGGGCCCGGACCTGCGCGGTCAGCACCAGGAAGGAGAACGGCTTGACCAAGTAGCCGTCGGCACCGAGGTCCAGCCCGTCGGCTTGATCGACCTCGCCGTCCTTCGCGGACAGCAGCAGGACCGGGGTCGTGATCCCCTGGCCGCGCAGGCGCTCCAGCACGCGGTACCCGGACAGGCCGGGGAGCATCACGTCCAGCACCACGACGTCGAAGGACCCGGTGGCGGCGAGCCGCAACGCCTCCACTCCCTCGACCGCGACCGCGACCTCCATGCCCTCGGCGGTCAGGCCGCGCCGCAGCGCGGTCCGGACTCCCGGTTCGTCGTCGACCACCAACACCCGCGGCTGCATCTGCTCAGCATGCCGTCGCCGCACCACCGCGCGCAGCCACCCCTGAGATCCTTCTCAGCTCGATCGGACCGCTCTCAGGACCATCTCAGCTGCGCGGGATCACGCTCGGGGCAGCGGATCGGATCACCAGGAGGACCGCATGAAACGCAGGAACGTCGTAGTCGCCGCGTCGGCGGGCGGGCTGGCCGGGTTGCTCGGCCTCACCGCGCTGAGCCTGCCTGCCGGCGCGGACGAGGACCCGCAGCTGCCGCCGGTCGCGCCCGAAGCGCTGGTGGAATCGGTGCTGACCTCGACTACCCCGGCGCTGACCGGAACGGTGCGGGTGGACAACGCGCTCGGCCTCCCGGCGCTGCCCGGCGTCGACGGCGGCGCCGGCTCGATGTTGGGCGACGGGACCAGCACGCTCCGGGTGTGGAACGACGGGCAGGGGCACAAGCGCGCCGCGCTGCCCTCGTCCTCCGGCGAGGTGACCGTCGTCGACGACGGGACCGCGCTGTGGAAGTGGGACTCGGAATCCCGCACCGCGACCCGGGCCACCAAGCCCGCGAACGCGGGGGACGAGGATGCTCGCGGCCCGCTCGGCCACGGCCGCGGTGCGGCGGACCAGGACCCGGCGGCGCTCTCCCGGAGCATCGTCGAACAGCTGCGGCAGACCAGCGACGTCGCCGTGGACGGCACCGCGACCGTCGCGGGCCGGGACGCCTACGAGCTCGTGCTGACACCGAAGCCGACCGAGCGCACCGTGCTGCGGGAGGTCCGGCTGGCGGTGGACGCGGAGACCCGCTCGCCGCTGGAGGTCACCGTGCTGACCAACGGCTCGGACGAACCGGCGCTGCGCGCCGGGTTCTCCGAGCTGGACCTGTCCCAGCCGGACCCGGCGATGTTCCGCTTCACCCCACCGGCCGGCACGAAGGTCGAAGAGGCCCCGGCCGGGGATCGGCACCACCGGGAAGCCCGGCCGGAGGGCCGTCCGGAGCACGCCGGGCAGCACCCGACCGTCGTCGGCGACGGCTGGGACACGGTGCTCGTCGCGCACCTGCCGCAGCAGCCGGAGCGGGCCGAGTCGCCGCGCGGCGAGGACGGGCAGCGCGGTGGTGAGCGGGCGAACCCGCAGGCGCTGGCGCAGCAGCTGGGCAAGCCGGTCAGCGGACCGTGGGGCGACGGCTGGCTGATCAGCACGAAGGTCGGGTCCGCCCTGGTCACCTCCGACGGCCGCGTCGCGGCCGGTGCGGTTCCCGAGCAGGTGCTCACCACCGCGGTCGGGACTCCGTGATGACCGAAGTGGCCGAACAGGCCGAGCAGGCGGGGGCGGCCACGTCCGCCCCCCCCGCGGTCGAGGTGTACGCCGCGCGGACCTCCGGCCTGCGCAAGGCCTACGGCGACACCGTGGCCGTCGCGGGCATCGATCTCGCCGTTCCCCGCGGCGCGGTGGTCGGGGTTCTGGGGCCGAACGGATCCGGCAAGACCACCACGATCCGGATGCTGCTGGGCTTGATCAGGCCCACGGCGGGCTCGGTCGAACTGCTGGGCCGCGCGCTGCCGGACGAGGCCGACCGGGTGCTGCCCCGCGTCGGGGCGCTCGTCGAGGGACCGGGCTTCCACCCGTTCCTGTCCGGCCGGGAGAACCTGCTGCGGTGCGCCGCGATGGAGCCCGACCTGGCGGGTGCCGACCTCCGGGCGGCGGTGGACGGAGCGCTGCACCGCGTCGGGCTGACGGCCGCCGCGGGCCGCCGGTTCCGCGGCTACTCGCTGGGCATGAAGCAACGGCTGGGGCTGGCCGCGGCCCTGCTGGTGCCGCGGGAACTGGTGGTGCTCGACGAGCCCACCAACGGGCTGGACCCGGCGGGCACCAGGGAGATCCGCCAGATCATCGCCGAGCTGCACGCCGTCGGCACGACCGTGCTGGTGTCCTCGCACCTGCTGTCCGAGGTGGAGGCGACCTGCACTCACGTGGCGGTGCTGCACCGGGGCACGCTGGTCGCGCAAGGCGAGCTGGCGAGCCTGCTGGAATCGGGCGGACCGCACCTGATGATCTCCACCCCGGACCTCGATGCCGGGCTGGACGCGCTGCGGGACAGCGGGATCTCCGCCCGGGCGGAGCAGGGCGCGCTGCGCGTGGAGCTGTCCGAAGTGGACGCTCCAGAAGTGGTGGCGACGCTGGTCCGCGCCGAAGTCGGGGTGCACGAGGCACGACGCGGACGTGCGGGCCTGGAAGACCTGTTCGCCCGGCTCACCGAGGAGGAATCATGACCGCCACCGCACCGGCCGAGGTGGCCGAGGCGCCGAAGGCGCGCCGCTCGGCACCGCTGGGGCGGGTGCTGTTCGCGGAGTTCCGCTGGGTGCTGCGGCGACCGCGGAACCTGCTCGCACTGCTGATGCTGGCGGGGCTGCCAGTGCTGATCGGCGTGGGCATCGCGTTGACCGGCGGGCCCGGTGGTGGTGGCGGGCCGTCGGTGTTGAGCGCGGTCGCGGGCAACGGGCTGGTGCTGCCGGTGGCGAGCATCGTGCTGGCGCAGACGATGCTGCTGCCGCTGGTGGTGGCGATGGTCGCGGCGGACGCGATCGCGGGCGAGGCTTCGCACGGCACGCTGCGAGGGCTGCTGATCGCGCCGATCGGCCGGGTCCGCTTGGTGGGGGTGAAAGCGGCGGGCGTGCTGCTGATGGTGCTGCTGTCGGTGCTCGTGCTGGCGGTCAGCGGCCTGCTCACCGGTTTGATCATCGTCGGCGGTGACGGCCTGGTGACGTTGTCCGGCACCACGCTGTCGATCGGGGCGGCGCTGGTGCGCATCCTGCTGGCGGTGCTGTGGTGCGCGGCGCAGATGGCTGCGGTCGGGGCGGTGGCATTGGCGCTGTCCTCGTTGACCGAGCACCCGCTGGTGGTGATGACCGGGACGATGGCGGGGCTGATCGTGTTCGGCGTGCTGGGGACCGTGCCTTCGCTGGAGTGGATGCGTCCGCTGCTGATCACCACCGACTGGTCGGCCGTGATCGACGTGCTGCGGGATCCGATCTTCACGGACACGTTGTCCACGGGACTGCTGCGCGCAGGGTGCTACCTGGCCATCGGCCTCTCGGCGACGGTGCTGCGCATGGTCACCCGGGACGTCTGACCCGGGCGGGGCCGGCACGGTGGGTCCACGACCGGGGACCACCGCGCCGGTGCGCGTACCCCATCGGGCGCGCGAGGCCGGGGCGACCCGGCTCGGTCAGTCGCCACCGACGAGCGCGACGCCGTCGGGGTCGAGGCGCAGTCCGACCTCGTCGCCGACCGCGGGGGCGTCGGCGATGTGCGCGACGGCCTCCACCTGACCGAGTTCCGGTACGGCGACCGCGAGCCGGACGTGGTCGTGCCGGTGCACCCGTTCCCGCACCTCCCCCAGCGGGCCCGTCGCACCGGGATTTCCGGGCCGGGTGCCCCGGGCGCGAACTCCGGCGGCGCGCAGCCCGAGCCGCGCCGGACCGTCCTTCGCGGTCACGTCGACGGTGCCCAGCGCGCACGTCGCCACGCCGTCGCGGACCTCCGCGGGCAGGAACGTGGTGCAGCCGAGGAACGCGGCCACCTCCTCGTCCGCCGGGTGCCGCCACAACAGGTCGGGAGTGTCGGCTTGCAAGATCGTGCCGCGGGACATCACGGCGACCCGGTCGGCGAGGGTGAACGCCTCGTCGTGGTCGTGCGTGACGACGAGTGCGGTCGAGTCGCCGCGGCCGAGCAGCGCCGCCAGGTCCACCGCGAGCCGTTCCCGCAGCATCCGGTCCAGCGCGGAGAGCGGTTCGTCCAGCAGCAGGAGCTCCGGATCGGCGGCGAGCGCGCGGGCCAGCGCGACCCGCTGCGCCTCGCCTCCGGACAGGTCGGTGACCCGGCGGTCCTCGTAGCCGGCCAGCCCGACCAGCTCCAGCAGCTCGGCGACGCGCGCCGTTCGCTCCGCACCGCCGACGCCGCGCATCCGCGGCCCGAACGCCACGTTGCCCGCCACGTTCCGGTGCGGGAACAGCTGCCCGTCCTGGAAGACCAGCCCGAACCGGCGGTGGTGCACCGGCACCGAGGCGAGGTCCCGCCCGTTCCACCGCACCTCGCCCGCGGTGGGCCGTTCGAGCCCGGCGACCGCTCGCAGCAGGGTCGACTTCCCGCAGCCGGACGGTCCGAGCAGCGCCAGCACTTCGCCGTCCAGCACGGAGAGCCGCACGTCGCGCACCACCGTGGTGCCGCCGAAGCGGACGGTGAGCCCTTGCACTTCCAGCCCCATCAGAAGTCCTCCACGGCGTCGGTGCCCACCCGCAGCCGCTCGATGAGCACCACGCCGAGCACGGTGACGACCATCAGCAGCGCGCAGGCGGCGTAGGCGAGTTGCGAGTTGAGTTCGCCCGGCCTGCCGAGCAGCCGCGCAATGGCCACCGGCAGCGTCGGCGCATCGGGCCTGGCGAGGAAGCTGGTGGCGCCGAACTCCCCGAGCGCCACGACGAACCCGAACCCGGCGGCGGCCAGCACGGAACGCACCGCGAGCGGGAAGTCGATCTCGCGCCGCACCCGCCACGGCCCGGCGCCGAGCGTCGCCGCGGCCTGCCGCAGCCGGTCGTCGATGGCCCGCAGCACCGGCAGCACGGTGCGGATCACCAGCGGTGTCACCACCAGGGCCTGCGCGAACGGCACGAGCAGCGGCGAGGTGCGCAGCTCGCCGGGCAGCGAGCCGAGCGTGATCAGGTAGCCGAAGCCGACCGTCACCGCGGACACCCCCAGCGGCAGCATCAGCGCGAGGTCGAGGCTCTCCGCGACGAACCTGCGGCGCACGGCGACGAGCACGAACGAGGCGAGCAGCCCGAGCAGCAGCGCCATCCAGGTGGCGTCGACCGCGGTGCGCACCGAGTTCAGCGCGGCTTCGAGCCCGGTGACCTCCAGGGTCCCGGGCTGCCCGGTGCCCAGCAGCGCGCGGTAGCCCGCGAGCCCCCACCCGTCCCTGGTGGACACCGACCGCGCCAGCAGGGAGACGATCGGCGCGAGCAGCCCGCACAGCACCGCACCGGCGAGCCCGACGATCCACCACTCGGCGCCTTGCGGCGGCCGGGCGGTGGTCGCGGGCGCGCGCAGCCGCAGCGCGGTCTCCCGACGGCGGCGCGCGATGGTGGCCACGAGCAGGGCGGCGACGACGGCGACCAGCTGCAGCAGGGACAGCGCCGCGGCGCCGGGCAGGTCCAGCAGCTGCACGGTGCGCAGGTAGATCTCCGTCTCCAGGGTGCGCAGCCGACCGCCGCCGAGCACCAGCACCACCCCGAAGCTGGTGGCGCTGAACAGGAACACGACGGCCGCCGCCGATCCGAGCGCGGGCAGCAGCGCGGGCAGCGTCACCGAGGTGAAGGTGCGCAGCCGCCCGGCTCCCAGCGATCGGGCGGCGTCCTCCATCCGCCGGTCCAGGTGCCCCCACAACCCGCTGACGGTGCGCGCGACGACGGCGACGTTGAAGAACGCGTTGGCCAGCACGATCGGCAGCACTCCCCCGTCGGCGCCGAACAACGCGCGGAAGGCCATGCCCACGACGATCGTCGGCAGCACGAACGGCACGGTCACCGCGACCCGCAGCAGCCCTGTGCCGGGCAGGACGAGCCTGGCGAGCACGTAGGCGAGCGGCAGCCCGCAGAGCAGCGCGACCGCGGTGGACGCGGCGGCCTGCCCGAGGGTGAAGCCGACGAGCCGCCAAGTGGCCGGCTCGGCGAGCACCGCTCCGACGTCGCCGCGCACGCCCAGCCCGATGATCGCCGCGACGGGCCAGGCGAAGAAGACCCCGAGGAAGCCGAGGACGACCGCCGCGGCCAGCGCCACCGGAACCCGGCGGCGGAGTTCGCCGGTCATCCCCGGACCAGCGTCCGCCACTGCTCGACCCACCGGTCCCGGTTGTTCTCCACCTCGTCGGCGGGCAGTTCCGCGGGCCGCGACGGCAGCGGCGCGCTGGCCGCCCAGCCTTCGGGCAGCGGCACCCCGTCGACCGCGGGGTACACGTACATCTGGTCGGCGACCTGACCTTGGAACTCGGGCGAGAGCAGGAAGTCCACCACTTCCCGCGCCGCCTGCGGGTCCTTCGCGCCGGTGAGCACGCCCGCGTACTCGACCTGCCGGTAGCAGGTGTCGAGCAGGGCCTTGGTGCGCGGCGCACCGTTCTCGTCGACCTCGGCGGCGGGCGAGGACGCGTAGGACAGCACGATCGGTCGCGGCCCCTGGCCGGTGGAACCGGAGAAGTCCTGGTTGTAGGCCTCTTCCCAGCCGGAGGACAGCCGCACGCCGTTGGCGTCGAGGGCGCGCCAGTAGTCCTGCCAACCGGGCTCGCCGAAGGCGTCGATGGTGCCGAGCAGGAACGCCAATCCAGGGGAGGACGTCGTCGGGTCCGGCATCGAGGTCAGGTCCCGGTAGCGGGGATCGGTGAGGTCGCGCAGCGTCGTCGGCTCCGGCAGCCGGTGCGCGGCGAACCAGGCGGTGTCGATGTTGAGGCACACGTCGGCGACGTCGACGGCGGTGAGCCGGTTCTGCTGGTCCTGGGCGTAGCGCTGCGGTCCGCGGTCGGCGGCGGCGGGCCGGTACGGGGCGAACACGTCGGCGCGCAGCGCGCGGGAGGCGAAGGTGGAGTCCACGCCGTAGGCGACGTCGCCGAGCGGTGCCGCCTTGGACAGCGCCAACTTGTTGGTCAGCTCTCCGGCGTCACCGCTGTTGCGGATCTCCAGGTGGATGCCGCTGCGCTTCTCGAAGTCGGCGAGCAGCGCCGGGTCGGCGACGAACGAGTCGTGCGCGACGAGGGTGACGGTGCGCGCCGCGGTGTCATCGCCGGAGCTCCCGATGAGCGAACATCCGGTGGTGAGCGCGGCGGCGGCGAGTGCCGCGGCCCAGCGCAGTAAGGGGTTCAACGGTCCTCCCGAGTAGCACACCGGTCTCGGCCACGCGTGCGAACTCGAGCTGATCGCGACACCTCCCTGCGCCGGCATGATCCGGTTCAGGTGCGGACGGTCGAGGGGATGCGCCCCTCCTCTCAGCCCAGCGCGCTGGACTCCCGTGGCGACCGGCAGTCTACGTGCCGCCACCGAGCCGGGGGTCGACGGTCGCGTTCCGGCCGTCCGACGACCACCATGTGGGCATGACCGAACTGCTGAACGACACCCAGGTCGCCGAATCGCTGTCCCGGCTACCGGAGTGGGCCCAGGACGGCACCACGATCGTGCGGAGCGTGGAGTTCGCGAGCTTCCCGCAGGCCATCCAGGCGGTGAACCGGGTCGCGGAGATCGCGGAGAGCGAGAACCACCACCCGGATCTGGACATCCGCTGGCGCACCGTCGTGTTCGCCCTCTCGACGCATTCGGCGGGTGGCCTCACCGCGAAGGACTTCACGCTGGCGGAGGAGATCGACGGGGTGGTCGACGCGTTGACGTGAGCCGGTCAGCGCACCGGTCGGCCGAGGACGAGCCCGGCGGCTTCGGCGGCGCAGCCCCAGGACAGCGACACCCCGCAGCCGGAGTGCCCGTAGTCGTGCACGACGGTGGCGCCGCCGAACCGTTCGGTTTCGAGCCGCACGGCGTCGCGCCCGGGGCGCAGTCCGACGGTCTCGCCGAGGACTTCGGCGCCGGCGAGCAGCGGTTCGACCTGCGCGCAGCGGCGCAGCACGGCGGCGCTGTCGTCGCGGTCGTGTGCGCGGGACCAGTCGTGCTCGCCCGCGACGCCGCCGAGCACGACTTGGTCGCCGTGCGGGACGTACGAGGTGAACTCGGGTCCGGCGCCGACTTCGACGAAGTACTCGCTGATGCCGGGGTTGCGGACGAGGACGTGCTGCCCCCGCACGGGCCGCACGCCGGGGTCGCCGACGAGCTCGTGCGCGCCGACCCCGGTGCAGTTGACGATGCGGTCCGCTTCGGCCGCGGCGTCGGCCAGCGAGGACACCGGGCTGATCAGCAGTTCGCCGCCGGCGGCGAGCAGTCTCCCGGTGAGGTGTTCGAGGTAGCGCGGCATGTCGATCAGCGGGAGCGTCGCCCGGTAGCCGCTGCGGAACCCGGCGGGCAGCTCGTCCGGGGTGCAGCGGCGCAGGTCGGGCAGCAGCAGCGCTTCGGGCGGCAGCTGGTCGCCGAGGTCGACGCGGGCGGCCATCCGCCCGGTGGCGAGGTGCACTCCGCTGGTGTCGTCGGCGGCCAGTTCGACCAGCGCGCGGTAGGTGTCGGCGACCCACCGGCGCACCCGGTCGGCGGGTTGCAGCAGCGCCGGCCCCCAGATCGCGCCGGCGACGGCGGAGGTGGTGTCGGCGGGTGGCTCGTCGGTGCGCACGCGCACCGGCACGCCGGATTCGGCGAGGATCACGGCGGTGCTGAGCCCGATCACCCCGGCTCCGATGACCAGGACGGTCCCGTTGGCGGCCATTTCGGCACGCTAGCAGCGTTGCCCGCCGCGCACGGCCTGCTCGGGGCGGGTTTCGCGGCCGCTCGGCGCGGTCCTAGTCCTCGACGATGGTGATCGTGCCGGTGCCGCCGCAGTTGCTGCACCCCTTGCCGTTGCAGTCTCCGCAGATCAAGGTGATGTGCTGCATGCGCACAACGTAAATCGCCTGGTCATGGCGTGCGACTCAGCTGTGCCGGGGTGCGCCGCCCGCAGTTCGCGGCGGGCCGCGCTGCGCTACCGACCCCGCACGCCTTTCACTCGGACGTGCCCGAGCGGGGTGCGGCGGCGGGTCGGGGAATCGCGTTCGCCGGGTGTTCGTCATCGATCGGGGGTCAGCCGATCGCGGTCCGAGGCAAGGAGCACCGGAATCGAGGAACGGCCGCTTCCCCATCCGCCGTCGGTCCCCCGGCGTACCGTTCCGGGCGTGGAACGGGTCGATCGCACGAACACGTTTATCGAGGTGGCCGAGGACTGCCCGGTCACCACCGCGACGGTGCCCCCGCTGAACGCAGAGGCGCCGTCGGTGGCAGCGCGCACCTACCGGCTGATCGCCGAGCACCCGTACGAGTTCACGTCCGGTGACGTCATCTTCACCGTCTTCGCGGACCGCGCCGCCATCCCGGACGAGGAGCGGGCGGACGCCCGCCGGGAGTTCTTCGCGCGGAGCAGGGCCTGCCTGCGCTCCTCGCCGCTGGGCAAGCGCTACGGCTGGGGCATCCACGCAGACGCCCGCGGCCGCCTGGCCCTGTACGCCGTGGACGGCCCGGAGTACGCGGAGTTCACCTCGGGCCGGCGCACCGGCGAGTCAGGCGAACCGATCACCTGCACCAAGGCGCTGCGCAGCACCCGAGCCTGAACCCGGGGCGACGAGCGGCCGGTCACCGCGCCCGCCCGTCGCGGGACATCCGCAGCAGCGGGTACGGACGCCCCGCATCGTCGAGCTCGCTGCGGCCGGTGACGGTGAACCCGTGCCGGAGGTAGAACCCGACGGCCTGCTCGTTCTGCTCGTTGACGTCCACGGACGTCACCCCGAGCTCGGCCACCGCGTGCGCGAGGAGGGCTCGGCCCACTCCTCGCCCGCGGTGCGCCGCGTCGACGAACAGCATCTCCAGGCTCGTCCCGGACGTGCCCGCGAAACCGACCGGCGCACCGCCGAGTTCGGCGACGCTGAGCCGCACCTGCGGGAAGTGCCCGACGGGCAGGCGTTCCTCGATCTCCGCACGGTGCCGCGGATCGAGGAACGCGTGGGTGGCATCGACGGCGCTGCGCCAGATCCGCACGAGTTCCGGGTGCTCCTCGGGCCCCGTCGAGTCGCGGATCCTCGGCTCAGCCACGACGACCTGCGCGATCCAGCGGAGTTCGCCCGAATTCCGGTCCGGAGGACCACGTGCCCGGGAGCGCGTGGCCGCCGGCGACCTGCTTGATCCAGCGGACTCGGTGCGATGCCAGGAAGACGCGCACGTCAGCGATGTCCTCCCCAGCCGTTCGCATCCGACGCGGTCTCGTCGTTCGGTTCGCAGCGGAGCGGGCAAGTCGATCCGGCCCCGCGACGTCCGTGGACCTTAGCCGTGCGGCGAGCGTGTTGTCGCCCACGTTCGCCCGGCTCGCGCCGGACCAGCACCCGCCCGTCGTGTGCGCGAGGTCATGCGCCCCGGTCCGCGGAGCCGGGAATGCCGCCGGTGCGCGGCGAGTTGGAATAACCGAATCCGATTCGGAAAGAAGGACCGTGAGCATGCCGAAGCACGATGCACTCCTGCGCGCCCGCTACGGGGATCAGCCCGCTCCCGCCACGATCTTGTGGAACCAGCAGGTCGAGGCCCTCCTCGCCCACCGCTCCGTGCGGGCCTTCACCGATGAGCCGGTCCCCGAGGGGGCGCTCGAGACGATCGTCGCCGCCGCCCAGTCGGCGTCCACCTCCTCGAACCTGCACCAGTGGAGCGTCGTCGCGATCTCGGAGCCGGAGACCAAGCGCGAGCTGGCGAGGCTCACCCGCAGCGCCCGCACGGACGGCGGCGGCTACGACTTCGTCGCCGATGCCCCGACCGTCCTCCTCTGGGTGGCCGACATGTCGCGCAGCCACGCGATCAGCTCCGCCCACGGCGGCGACCCGGTCGTCACCGACTACCTGGACGCCTTCCTGATGGCCTCCGTCGACGCGGCGCTGGCCGCCCAGAACGGGATGGTCGCCACGGAGTCCCTGGGCCTGGGCGGGGTCTACCTCGGCTCGCTGCGCAACCACGCCGAGGAGCTCGCCGAACTCGTCGACCTCCCGCCGTACGCCTACGTCGTCTTCGGCACCGCCATCGGCATTCCGGACGAGACCCGGCCCAGCGCCGTGCGTCCGCGCCCAGCGCAGAACGTCGTCCTCCACCACGAGAAGTACGACCACGCCGACCACGCGGAATGGGTGCGCGATTATGAGGCCGCCACCACGGTGTTCCGGACGGAGAACGGCCTGCGGGACAAGACCTGGGCCGAGGCCGTCGTGACCGGCACCGGTTTCGACTACATGGACGGGCGGGAGAACCTGCGCCCGACGCTCCAGCGGCGCGGCTTCGGCCTACGCTGACGCGCGACCCGACCGACGAAGGAACGAACGAGGATGGCCAGACCGAAGGTGCCGCTGCTGTCGGCAGAGATCATCGCCGACGGAGCGCTCGCGCTCGTCGACACCACCGGGGACATCCAGATGGTCCAGCTGGCCAAGCACTTGGGCGTCGCCCCGTCCTCGCTCTACAGCCACGTCGGCGGGCGGGGCGACGTCATCGACCTCGCCCGCCGACGGATGCTCGAACAGATGGAGACCCCCGACGCGCACGACTGGCGCGAAGCCGTCGGCGCGCTGCTGCGCGGCCTCGCGGGTCTCTACACCAGGCACCGGCGGATCCTGCCGCTGATCTTCGACACCACGTTCGCCGATGAGCGCTCCATCGCCGCCTACGAGCCCGTGTTCACCGCTCTCGTGCGCGGAGACTTCCCCTCGGACCAGCTGCGCCCGATCATCGCGATGATCGAGTTCCAGGCCTTCGGCCTCGCCCAGGGACTCCCCGCGCCGACGATGTCGGACACCATCCGCGACGCGCTTCCGGGCTACGCGGCGTCCGTCGAACACTGGCGCGACGACCGGGACGCCACGACCGAACTCGCCGTGTCAGTCCTGGTAGGAGGACTGGAGGCACTGCGCACGAAGCCGGATCGTAGGAGCTGAGCCTGCGGGCGCAGGAGTTCACGGCAGGCACTGATCCCCGCGACCTGCCCCGGTGCTCCCGAGCAGCAGTAGCACCGTCCACGCGCTGCGCCGCCAGCGCCGTCCCCACGGGTTCGAGCGCTCGTGGCCGAGGATCGAGGTCGGCCACGGCCGGACTCAACACCGCGAGCGGACGCGACGGCTCCGATCACACGTTGAAGCGGAACTCGACGACGTCTCCGTCGGCCATGATGTAGTCCTTGCCCTCCATGCGGACCTTGCCGCCGGAGCGCGCGGTGTTCATCGAACCGGCCTCGATCAGGTCGGCGAAGGACACGATCTCGGCCTTGATGAAGCCGCGCTCGAAGTCGGTGTGGATCACGCCCGCGGCCTGCGGGGCGGTCGCGCCCTGCGGGATGGTCCAGGCGCGCGCCTCCTTCGGGCCCGCCGTCAGGTAGGTCTGCAGGCCGAGGGTGTGGAACCCGGCGCGGGCCAGGGCGTGCAGGCCCGGCTCCGGCTGGCCGACCGATTCCAGCAGTTCGCGGGCCGATTCCTCGTCGAGCTCGATCAGCTCGGACTCGACCTTGGCGTCGAGGAACACGGCGTCGCCGGGGGCGACCAGGTCGCGCAGCTCCTGCTTGCGGGCCTCGTCGGAGAGCACGCCTTCGTCGGCGTTGAACACGTACAGGAACGGCTTGGTGGTGAGCAGGTTCAGCTCGCGCAGTTCCGGGACGTCGGCCAGCTTCGCGGCGAACAGGGTGGTGCCCTCGTCGAGGACGCGCTTCGCCTCGTTGGCCGCGTCCAGCGCAGGACGCTTGTCCTTGTGGGTGCGGGCTTCCTTCTCCAGCCGCGGCAGCGCCTTGTCCAGGGTCTGCAGGTCGGCGAGGATCAGCTCGGTGTTGATCGTCTCGATGTCGCTGGACGGGTCGACGTTGCCGTCGACGTGCACCACGTCCGGGTCGTCGAACACGCGGATGACCTGGCAGATGGCGTCGGCTTCGCGGATGTTCGCGAGGAACTTGTTGCCGAGGCCCTGGCCTTCGGAGGCGCCCTTCACGATGCCGGCGATGTCGACGAAGGACACGGTGGCGGGCACCAGCTTCTCGGAGCCGTACAGCTCGGCGAGCTCGGCCAGTCGGGGGTCGGGCAACGGCACCACACCCACGTTCGGCTCGATCGTCGCGAACGGGTAGTTCGCCGCGAGCGCGTCGTTGCTGGTGAGGGCGTTGAACAAGGTGGACTTGCCGACGTTGGGCAGCCCGACGATTCCGAGGGTGAGGCTCACGGGCCGTGAGTCTAAGTGGTGCGGGCGGCGATCGACGCAGGTGGCCCGCACCCGATCCGTGCGCGCCGGGTTCGGGGGGGCCCCCCCCCCCCCCCCCCGGGGCGCGCGGGCGCCCAACCCCCCCCCGCCCAGGGGGCAGAGACCCCGGCCCCCCCGCGCATTCAACACGCCCGG